>CAMNLN010000084.1 GCA_946543025.1 uncultured Verrucomicrobiota bacterium | reverse complement strand
GCGCCATCCGCGGCACGGGGACGCGCCTGGAGGTGACGGACGGGGCCAGGTTGGACATCCTCACCGGCACGTCGGGACGCGGGCGTATCTGGCTCGGGTTGGGCGAAAACGAGTGCTCGAACGTGCTCTACGTGGCCGGGGCGGGTTCCGTTTTCTCAACCCAATCTGAAAACGGCAATCTGATCGGCCAGTCGCGCTCCGAGGGCAACCGCGTGGAGGTGTGCGACGGCGGCACGGCGGAGATGCCGAACACGCACATCGGGCAGGGCGGCACGCCCGCCCAGCCGGCGAAGGGGAACGTGGTGCGCGTGACGACGGGCGGCACGTTCACGGATTCGCAGACGCTCCAGGTGGGCTATGGTGACGCGAATCCGCTGACGAACGGCCAGTCCTGTTCGAACCGGCTGGAGGTGGCGTCCGGCGGCGTCGTGAACGCATCGACGCTCCAGGTCGGCCAGGGGACGAACGCCTGGGGCAACGTGGTGGACGTGGCCGACGGCACGGTGAACGTGGAGAAGAACTTTATCTTCGGCAAGTGGGGGCACGACAACCGGATGCGGGTGCATGACAGCGGCAAGGTGACGGTGGGCGGTACGTTCAAGTGGGGCCTGAACGAGAGCGGGATGGCATCGAACAACGTGCTGGAGGTGCTGTCGGGCGGCGAAGTGATTGCCAAGGAGTTCATCCCATATGGCACGAACCACACGCTCGTCGTCTCGAACGGGACGATCCGGACGACGAACGAAAAGGCGAACGGCATCCAGTTGCCGTGGTACAACAACGACCGCGACTGGGACTTCACGCTGGAGGTGGCCGGCACGAATCCCGTGCTGCGCGCGGAGGGAACGCCGTCGTCGGCGTACGTTTTTGCCATTCGCCGTGGCGCGAAGGTGATGTTCCACGTGCCGTACAACGGCTACGTGGAACCCCCGCTGCAGGCGCTGAACGGCCTGTTCGGAATCTTCGACGACGGGAAAGGCAACATCCCCGACCTCCGGTTTGACGTGTCGGCGTGCGGGATGCATCCCGTCCGCTGCGTGATCGCGGAGGGCAACCCGTTGCAGATCCACACCGCGGTGATGGACCTGATGCGGGCCAATCTGCCCGAGAACTGCAAGCTGAAATTCGCCGACAACAAGCTGACGCTGACGGTCAACGAGTTCGGCACGAGCATCATCTTCCGTTAGTGAAAGGAACGTCGACATGATACGCAACAAGATCGGAATCCTCGCCATCGCCGCGCTGGCGGCGATCTGCCTGCAGGCGGAGAACCCCAACCGGATCAAGCCGCTTGCGGACGATTTCGTGGTCGTGTGCAAGTCGCCGGACCCGCAGCGGATCTACTGCTTCACGCCGGGCATCTGCCGGCTGCCGTCCGGACGCCTCGTGGCCACGTGCGACCTCGGCGGTCCGGGCGTCAAGGGGCCGCGCGGGCGCATCTTCGTCTCGGACGACAAGGGCAAGACGTGGCGGAAGACGGGCGAGTTTCCTCTCTCCCATGCGCGGCCGTTCCTGGCGGGCGGCAAGCTGTACGTCCTCGGACATTCTGGAGACCTCGGCGTGCTGCGTTCCGAGGACGGCGGCGAGACGTGGAGCGAGACCGCGACGCTGACGCAGGACGAGAAATGGCACCAGAGCGCGTGCAACGTGTGGTACGCGAAGGGGAACGTCTATCTCGTGATGGAACGGCGCGTCCCGTCCCCGGACGGACGCAAGTTCGGTTGGGCTGTCAACCGGATCGAGCCGATCCTGATGCGCGCGAAGGAGACGGACGACCTCACGAAGCGCACAAGCTGGACGTTCGCCGAGTCGTTCTGCTTCGACTCGATCTTCGGCGGCAATCCCGACCCTGAGCTGGACTACGTGGGCATCCCGTGGTACACGGCGTTCACGGCCTACAGCACGCGCACGGACAAGGGCTGGAAGGTGAACGTGCCGAAGGGCGTCGCACGGTCGCAGCCGATCGGGTGGCTCGAGACGAACGTGGTGCAGATCATGGACCCGAATCACGTGTGGTACGACCCATCGGGCAACACGTTCCACCTCTTCATGCGCGCCAACACGGGCGGCGCCGGGTACGCGGCGATGGCGAAAGTTGTGGAACTGCCCGACGGCACGATGAAGACCTCTCTCGAATGCGCGCCGTCCGGGCGCAAGATGCTCTTCCTGCCGTTCCCCGGCGGGCAGATGCGCTTCCACGTGCTGTGGGACGAGAAGACGAAGCTCTATTGGCTTCTCTCCACGCAGGCGACGGACACGCTCTGCCGCCACGACCGCATGCCCGCGCGGCGCTACAACCTGCCGTACGACGAGCGGCAGCGCATGCAGCTTTCCTTCTCCCGCAACATGGTGGACTGGTGTTTCGCGGGGCTGGTGGCGGCGGGTGCGACCGTGCCGGAATCGCGTCACTACGCATCGATGGCGATCGACGGCGACGACCTCGTGGTGCTTTCGCGCTCGGGCACGCCCCAGGCGAAGTCGCCGCACAACGGCGACATGATCACGTTCCACCGCATCGCCGACTTCCGCTCGCTCGTCTACTGAAAGGGAACCCGACAAGACAGGAAAGGACAAATCACGATGAACAAGTACATGACGAAAGCCGGGCTCGTGATCGCGATGTTGTCGCTTGGCGACTTGCCCGTGCGGGCGGACTATGACGTGCTGGGAGTCACCGAAGGCGGAGGCATTGAACGCTACACGGTGTCGGCGGATGGCGGCACGTGGACAAAATCAAATGCGACGTTCATGGCCTCCACTTCGGCACGCCAGATGGCCGCCGTCGGCGACGGCTACATCTACATGGCCGAAAAGACGGCCATTAACAGATACGACATTAACGGAACGAGGGTTGACACCTGGAAGAATGGCCTTTCGGAGAAGGTCCGCATTGTCGCGTCGCCGGACCGCGTCTGGTTCTATGTCGGCAACGACTGGAATCAGGCCCAGAACGTCGCTCGCTACCGCATCTCGAATCCTTCGATGGGCGGGATTCTCGGCCTCCACGATGCAAATCACGCCGGTGTCAACTGGATGAGGAACAGGCACATCGCTTTTGGTCGTGACGGACTGCTCTATTTCGGCGCGCGTGGCGATACGACGGGAACGGGCGTCGCAGATCCGTTGCGCGGCGTCTTCGTGTACGACCCAACCGTATCTGGCGTGCCGTTCTGCGGCAGATACAAGATGGATGGAGGAACGACGGGCATCGGCCTGATCGTGGACGATGATCGGGATCGCATCTATGCCATTCAAGGCAATGTTTGCAAGGCATACAACAGGGGTATCGGGGACTGGTTCAATTCCTATGCGCCCGGCGCATCCAACCCGTTCTTCGGCGTCGACCTTGGGAACGGCGGCAAGTTCTTCGGCGACTACGCGTACAAGTGCGTGTTCAAGATCAATCTGGCAAGCGGCGCGCTTACGAAGATCACGCTGGGGCAGGAAAAGCTGTGCGCGCTTTCTGACGTGACGGCGGCGTCAGTCACGGATTCGCAGTTGCCGAACATCAACGGCGTGTGGTACATGAACGAGGCGGCGTCGGCGACGACGCTCGTCAACGGCGCTCAGCCCGGCACGTGGGACATGTCGCTTTCCGGCGACATGTCCGCCGGGAAGGACGGCGCGTCGCGGGGAGGTGCTTTCTCCCGCGCCGGCGGACGCGGCGTGATCACGGCCTCTACGCAGATCGTGCCCCAGACGGGCGATTTTACGATCGGGTTGTGGGTCTATGCCGTAAGCGGAACGACGCGTACGCTGCTCTCGAACGGGGCGGCCACGCTTTCGGTGGGCGAGGACGGCAAGCCGAGCTTCGCCGTCGGCGGCGTGACGGTGACGGGGCCGGCTTCCATCTGGAACGACTGGCACTGGCTGGTCGTGCGGCGCAACGGGGGAAGCCTGGAACTGTGGGTGGACAACTTGCGCAAGGCGACGCAAGCGCTCGATCCGACGGCGGGGATCGACCAGACGGTGTCGTGGACGCTGGGCGCGGACTATGACGGCGGCAATGCCACCGGCGCGGCGTTCTTCGACGAGCTTCGCATCTATCCTGTTCTTCTGACGGCCGACGACATGACGCTCCTCTATAATCTCGTGAAGCCGGAGGTCAAGCCTCCGTTCGGCAGCGAGCTGTCGTCCGTCGCGCTCGGCAACGCCTGCTACGCGGCGTTCAACGGGGATGCGTACAGGTCTGCTGACGGCGGCGCGACATGGACTCGGAAGGGTACGATCGGCCTTGACGCAGCCTCGCTTTTTGTTGCGGACGGCGCATTGTACGCGGCGGGCCGCAACGCGGCCGGTTCGCTGGCGCTTGCGACGGCGTCGAACGAAGGGGCGAACTGGAACGTGGTCCGTGTCGGCGACGGATTGCCGGTGCCGTCGCTTGTCGTGACGCAGCCAGTCGTCTCCGGCGGTCGCGTATGGCTCGGCGCACCGTCCACGAGCCGGTTCGATCCGCTGACGGTCTCCTTCGCCTTCGCCAACGGAACGGCCGGCGATCCACAGCTGTCGCAGGCGATCGTGCCGCCGCACGAGTCGAACCTCTCCCAGTCGCACGAGTGGTTCACCGGCCTTGCCGCTATCGCGATGACGAACGGAACCGTGTGTACGATGGGGTCGTCCAAGACTCGGTACATGAGCAATGGAGAGACGCTCCTGCTCTCGACGAACGGGATCGCCACTGCGTCCGTATACCAGGGGGCGCTTGGCTTCCCCGGAGGGTCGAAACCGGTTTCGGTCGTCTGGGACGGCACGGCGCGCCGCTACTGGATGGTGACCGCTGCTTGCCATCATGGGGACCGGTCTGTGGCCGCGTTCCCCAACACGCAGGCGAACTCTCTGGCGCTCTATTCGTCGGACGACCTCTACAACTGGCGTTACCACCGAGACATGACGGTGTCGGGATGCCCGTTCTACTACCGGCCGTCGGCCGCGATCGTCGGCGAGGACGTCGTTGTCACGTTCCTGGACTCGACTTTCGCCACGACTTTTCGAACGGCGACGTTTGCCAATTTCCGCATGTCTTGGGAACGGCTATCCTCCAGGGCGAAAGGGTTTCATAAGCAGGAGCTGTTCCTTCCTGAATCGGATGACGGATGGGTGCTGAAGTATTACCACGACGAGGTGACGGACGACTGGATCCCCGCCGGGGTCTTTTGCAGGAACGGCTTGCACGACGGGCATTTGCTGAAGGTGCCGGTCAATGTCCGTCCATTCGGCGAGAGCGTGTTCATCAGCACGCGGGATGGGAATGTCGGCATCTACGAGTTCGACAAGAAGGGAACGTTCCTGCGCTACTACGCGACGCCGACCGGCCTCGACGGATTCTCGGTGTCGCTTGACGGAACGAAGTTCTATGCGACGGAGTGGTGGGGGCACAAGGTGTATACGGTCGACCGCGAGACGGGGACGGTGACGACAAAGGATTTCGGATCCGCGCTCAATGTCTCGCGCGGCGTGGCGGATGTCGGCGGCGGAAAGATCGCCATCACAAGCCGGGGAACCTGCTCGTTCCTGATCTACGATACGCAAACGGACACCTATGCCACGCACGGAAGGGCGGATTTCAGCAATTGGCTCCAAACTCCCTCGGCGAACGACGGACCGATGGAAATTCAGTTCGATGCGGACAAGGGGAGGCTGTGGATGTATGGAAGCGCGTGCGGACTGGGATACTACGACATGGCTGCCGGCACGTTCACGATCATCACCAGGGAATCGCAACGATTCTACCACGGCTTTACCTTCTGGAAAGACTCCATCTTGTGTTCCATCTACACGCCGAGCCGAGTCATTCAGGTTAACCCCGAGGAAGGCAAGGTGGTGAACTCGGTCACTGTCGCGCTGACCTCTCTCGGTCGGTCGCTCAACCGACTCGCCGTCGTCGACATGCCGCAAATCGAAGACGGGGCGACGATCATCTTCCGCTGAGGACCGGCAAGCCCCATGAAAAGACAGGCAGTTCTCCTTGTGGCATTCGTAACGGTAGCTGCGCATGCCGCCGTGACGCCGCGGCCGATGTCCAGGCTCGAGTACAACCGCGCGGGGACGTGCGACCTCAAGGTCGGGCTCTGGGCGTTCCCCTGGGCGATGGACTATAACGGCGACGGCATCCGCGACGTGGTGGTGGGGTGCCCCGATACGCCGTTTAGAGGCTACTTCGTGTTCGAGGGGACGAAGGAAGGCGTGTTTCGCCCGTGCTACCGGATCGGCGACGGGACGGACGCCTGGTGCACGGGCATGTCGGTGGTCGACGGGCGAACGGTGATCTGTAGCCCCAGGGGATTCTATTGGGACCTGCCGGTGGACGGGTTCAGGGAAGGCGGCCTCTTCACGCCGAATCCGTCCTTCAACCCGGACGCGCGCTGGACCGAACACGGCGGCGCGCGCGGATCCACCGTGCGGCTGCAGGACGTCGACGGCGACGGCGCCGTCGACATGGTCGAGGCTTCGCGCGGCAAGCTGTGGTGGCGGAGGAACCTCACAGGACTCAACGGACCGGACATCGCGTTCGGAGACGAGCAGCCCGTCCTGGGCGCGGACAAGAAGCCTATCAGCTGCGGGCGGTACGCGATGATGGAGGATTTTGACGGCGACGGCGACCTTGACGTCATCGCAAATCGGAGCCGGGACGGATTCGAGTACCATGAGAACGTCGCCACGCGCACCGCGCCGCGTTACGCCCCCGCCCGCATCGTGCCCGACACCTCCGGCATGCCCCTCCACATGTTCCTCTGCATGATCACGCCGTCGGCGATCGACTGGGACGGCGACGGGCGGATGGACATCCTTTGCGGCGACGAGGACGGGCGCGTATCCGTGATGCGGAACACGGGGCGTCTCGCGGCCGACCGGTCGCCGATGTTCGAACCGCCGCGTCATCTGCGGCAACAAAACAAGTTCCTCGCCTGCGGTGTGCTGGTGGCGCCGGCGCCGGTCGACTGGGACGGCGATGGCGACCTTGACCTCATCTGCGGCAATTCCGCCGGCGAGACCGTGTTCATCGAAAACCTTTCCGGACGCGGGGTCGAGCGGCCGAGCTGGGCCGAACCCAAGCCGCTTTCGTGCGAGGGGGCGGGCGGTATCCCGGCCGAAGCGGCGCAGAACGATCCGATCCGCATCATGGCGGGGGAGACCGGTTCCATCCAAGGGCCGGGGGAAGCCAAGTGGGGATACACGTCCCCGACCGTCTGCGACTGGGACGGAGACGGGCTTCCGGACGTGCTGGTCAATTCCGTGTGGGGATATGTCTACTGGCACCGCAACGTCGGCACGCGCACGGCGCCGCGTCTCGGCGGGGCTCAGCCGATAGAGGTGGAATGGGAGGGCGAGCAGCCGCTCCTGCCGTTCGAGTTCCACCACAAGCCCGTCGGGAAGGGGCTGCTCACGCAGTGGCGTACGACCCCGGCGACGGTCGATCTCAACGGGGACGGGCTTCCCGATCTCGTGATGCTCGACACGATGGGGTATCTCGCCTACTTCGAACGGGCCGTCGACGCGAACGGCAAGCGCATCCTGAAGGCTCCGCGGCGCATGCTCATGAACGCGGACACGAACGAACCGCTTTTCTTCTCGCTTGCCGGCGGCGGCAAGCCGTTCGTCCACGGCAAGTCGCGCATGGGCGCGAGCGGGCGCCGGAAATTCTGCTTCGTCGACTGGGACGGGGACGGCAAGCTGGACATCGTCGTCAACGAGGGAATCTATCACCAGGGCAGCAGCGTGGCTCTTTGGCGGCAGACGGGCAAGCTTGGCGGCCGCTGGTACTTCACGTGCGAGGGTCCCATGTCGAAGACGCCGATCGAGGGGCACTCGTGCGCGCCAGCGGCGGTGGACTTCAACGGCGACGGTGTTCCAGATCTTCTGGTGGGCGGCGAGGACGGCAGCTTCTACTACCAGCGCAACCCGCGCATGCCGTCCCGTCCCGCCACGCTTTTTATCAACGAGGATCCAGGCGTGTTCTTCAACCGTCTGCACAATCCGTCCATCACCGACCGCGACGGCCTCGTGCGCGAGCTGGAAGAGTACGTCGACGGGTTCGCCGCCGCAGGCAAGGTGACGGACATCGCCTTTAACGTGAATTTCATCCGCATGGCCTATCCCTCGAAGGTGAACGATCCCTTTTGGCGCACCGTCGCGCCGGATGGGAAAGTGGTGGAGCGGGGCGACACCCGCAAGCGTTATTTCGGCCTCGGCGTGGATCCATACGCGGTGGAGATCGCGCAGTGCAGGAAGAGGGGCATCCGCCCGTGGGTCTCCATGCGCATGAACGACGTGCATTTCATCACGTCCAGCAACACGTTGCAGGTGAGCAACGCCGCATGGCGCGACCATCCCGAGTGGCGGCGCGTGCCGGACGAGGATCCGGTCGGGTCCAAGAGGCCGTGGGACGACTTTGCGTTCAACTACTCGCTTGCGGAGGTGCGCGACTACCAGTTCTCCATCTTCAAGGAGATCGTGGACAGGTACGACGCGGACGGCTACGAGCTTGACTGGCTGCGGTGGATGAACCATCTGGCCCCCGGCCGCGAGCGCCGGGACGCGCATCTCCTCACGGAATTCGTGGCGCGCTGCCGCGCGTACACGCGTCGTGTCGCGAAAGCGCGCGGACATGAGATACGTCTGGCCTGCCGCGTCGCGACCGACATCCGGGCCGTACTGGCGCGCGGGATGGAAGTCGAGACGTGGGCGCGCGAGGACCTCGTCGACGTGATTGCCGTCTGCAACTTCTACAGTCCCACCGACTACGACTTCGCGTTCGACCGCTGGCTCGCGCGCATCCATGCGTCCAACCCCAAGACGCTTGTCCTGCCCGGCACGTGCGATGCCCTCGAAAACGAACCCTGCCGCCTGGACTGGGCCGCGCTCTGCGGTTGGACGGACCGTCTTTACAGCGAAGGGGCCGACGGATTCTATCTCTACAACGCCTCCTACCTGGATGCCGCCACGCTCGCCACCATCAAGAAAAATGGTTTTGATCGTGTGACGTCCGCCTCGTCCCCAAGGCGTTACGTCCGCACCTGCCACGACGTCTCGCCGGAGCCTGCACGCCGGTCGGAACGCCAGATACCTGTCAGCCTGGAATCCGCCCGTAAGATTGAGGTCAAGGTGGCGACGCCGCCCACAGTCGGCGAGACGGGAGAAGTCGTCATCAGCCTGTCAGATAAGGACGCCCCTGCGCCGAAGGTCACGGTCAACGGTGCCGAGCCGTCCGGTCAACCCGTTGCGGAGCAGAACGAGGGGCGCTACGGCAAGCCGTTCTGGGGGCCGCGCGTCTACCGCTACAAGTTTCCGTCAGCCGCTATCAGAAAGGGTCGGAACGAAGTGCGCGTCGGCCCGGTGGCGAAGCCAAGCGTGATGCTGCGTTGGGCGGAAATCAGCATCAGGTAAGATAGCCCATGGCGACGTGACGGCGGGTCTAGAGGGGCAAGCACCGCACGGCGAGAATCTTTGATATAATTTTCGCATGAAAACAAAAGCAATGGCCGTGTTGTCCTTCATGGCGACGGTGGTCTCCGCATGGGGAGCGGACGAGCTCGTGCTGGCGGAGCGCGGCAAGCCGGCCGCGCGCGCGATCGTGGTGGCGAAGGACGCGGGGCCGTCCTTGAAGTATGCGGCCGAGGAGTTGCAGTTTTTCGTGAGGAAATTGACAGGCGTGGAGTTGTCGGTCGCAGAGGGGCTCGATACGCCCGGCATGGCGTCGATCCGGCTGGAGCAGACGGACGACTACGGCACGGACGGCTTTCGGCTGACGGCGCGTCCGCCCGACCTCATCATCCGCGGCGGCGTGCGCGGCTGCCTGTACGGCGCGTACGAGCTGCTGGAGACGTACGGCGGCGTGGGGTGGTTCGCCTCGTGGCGCACGGTGGTGCCGAAACTGGATCGGCTTGCCGTGCCGACGAATCTGGACGACGAGCAGCGTCCCGCGTTCAAGATGCGCATGACGAGCTGGCTGGACGCGACGCACGGCGACTTTGCGGCGCGTCTGCGACTGAACGGCGCGCGCGCCCACCTGCAGGAGAAGCACGGCGGGGCGGTGTGCCGTTTCGGCAAGCACATGGGCAGCTGCCATACGTTCAACTTCCTCCTGCCGCCGAAGAAGTATTTCGCGGAACATCCCGAATATTATGCGATGCGCGACGGGAAGCGCGAGTTGCGTGAGAAGTTCGCGCGCTGGGGCTACACCCAGCCGTGCCTCACCAACCCGGACGTGCTGCGGATCGTCACCTCCAACGTGCTGGAGGCGATCAAGGCCGATCCCACGGCGGGGATCTACGGCGTGAGCCAGAACGACAACCGGCTCTACTGCCAGTGTTCCGTGTGCGCGGCGGTGGACGAGGAGGAGGAGAGCCACGCCGGCACGGTCGTGCGCTTCGTGAACGCCGTCGCCGAGGAGGTGGAGAAGCACTATCCGGACGCGATCATCGAGACGCTCGCCTACCAGTACTCGCGCAAGCCGCCGAAGAAGACGCGCCTGCGGCACAACGTGATGCCGTGCCTCTGCTCCATCGAGTGCGACTTCCACAAGCCGCTCGACGCGAGTCCCTTCAAGAGCAACGTCGAGTTCGTCGAGGACATCCGCGGCTGGACGCGCCAGACGGACATGCTCTATCTCTGGGACTACACCACGAACTTCCGCAACTACCTCCACGCGTTCCCCAACATCATGGCCCTGCAGGGAAACCTGAAGTTCTTCCGCGCGAACAACGTGAAGTACATGTTCGAGCAGGGCGACTCGCTCGGTCTCCACGCCGACTTCGGCGAACTCCGCGCCTGGCTGCTCGCGAAATGGATGTGGAACCCCGACGCGCCGATGGCGCCGCT
Source organism: uncultured Verrucomicrobiota bacterium (assembly GCA_946543025.1). Lineage (GTDB taxonomy): Bacteria > Verrucomicrobiota > Kiritimatiellia > RFP12 > UBA1067 > RUG572. Next base: position 1,087 of record CAMNLN010000084.1, on the reverse strand, counting down.
CCTCGACCGCTTCTTCAAGGGCTACTACGGCGCGGCCGCGCCGCACGCGCGGAAGGTGTTCGACGACCTCTATTCCCTGCCGCGCGACTCCGTGACGCAGCGCCTCGGCATCTACGAGGTCGTGACGAGCACGAACATCCCCACCGCGTTCTTCGAGCGCGCGGAGAAACACTGGCTCGCCGCCGCAGAGGCGGTGAAGGGCGACCGCATCTGCGCGCGGAACGTGGAGGCGGCGTATCTTTCCACGATGTTCTCTCTCCTGTACCGTCTGCCGCGTCCGCGCGCCACGTGGGTGACGCGCCATCCCGAGAACTTCAACTACGACCGTTGCCGCGCCTATGCGAAGCGGCTCCTTGACGCGCGCAAGCCGTTCAATCTTCGCTTTGCGGAGAGCGGCGAGCGCGAGAAGGCGTTCCGCGAGGAGATCGCGGAGATGGCGACGGCAGCCGTGCCGACGACGGGGTGCGACCGCGTGGAGGTTCCGGCGTCGCGTCTGCGGCTGTCCGTGCCGGGTGTGCGGGGCGAGTACACGAAGGACCGTGACACGCTCGACGGCACGGCGATCAAGCTCTTCAACACGCACTACGAGTGGAGCGTCCGACTCGACGTGGCGTCCGTCGCGTACGATCCCGACGCCAGATACAAGGTGCGTGTGCGCGTACGCGTCGAGAAAGAGCCAGACGCGAAGGGCGAAGCGTTTTGGGCGGGCATATACGACACGCCTGCGAAGAAGGGGCGCGGAAGCATCTCCGTGAAGGCCGAGAGGTGCGGCGACGGATATGCGTGGTACGACGTCTGCACGTGGAAGCCCTGTGACGGCCAGTACTTCTGGCTGGGGCCGGGCCGCTTCAAGAAAGGCGCGGGCGTATCGGCGATCAAGGCCGTGTGGGTGGACCGCGTCGAAATCGTGCGCCAGGAAGGGCTGTAGTCCGGTAAAATTTCCCTGAAAGAAAATTCCCCCTTGCGCATCTCCGAAGGTTATGGTATCATACTTGCCGTTTTCACCACGTTCGGGCGTGGCGCAGTGGTAGCGCAGTTGACTGTTAATCAATTGGTCGCTGGTTCGAATCCAGCCGCCCGAGCCATT
>CAMNLN010000083.1 GCA_946543025.1 uncultured Verrucomicrobiota bacterium | reverse complement strand
CTCGGCCACCGCGGTGCCGGCAAACGCCGCCACGGAAGCCATCATCGCGCTGCAAACAATCAGCTTTTTCATTTGCTATCCTTTCGCTTCGTCGAATTTGCCGGAAAAAGACCAAGCTTCCGTGCGTCCACCGCGCGGACATCGATTCCCTCTTTGACTGCCTGCGCGGCCGCGGCGCCGGCGCCGACGCCCGTCGCCATCGCGTTCCCCATCACGCGGCAGCTGGCGAGCGCCTCGTGCGAGGCCGAGAGGCAGCGTCCGCAGAAGAGCAGGCCGTCCACCTTCTTCGGCACGAGCGCGCCGTAGGGGATGTCGTACGGCTTCACGCGTCGCGCGCCGCCGGTCACGGCCTTGTCGTGTCCGTCGGCCTGCCCCGCCCCGGCGGGGTTGTGGATGTCGATCACGAACGAGCACCGGCGCGCGATCGCGTCCTCGCGCGTGCGGCCGGAGAGGACGTCCTCGGTGGTGAGCCTGTCCACGCCCTCGAAGCGGCGCGTCTCGCGCACGCCGACCACGGCCGGCATCTCGGCGATGCAGGCGTTCTCGTAGCCGGGCAGGTGGCGGCGCATCACGTCGACGATCTGCGCGGCCTGCTTGCGCGCGGCGATCTCGGCCTTCGTGAGGTCGGCGGAACGGGTGCCGAAAAGCCCGTTTACCTGCGTCGCGTTCACGACGTTCAGGCCGTTCTCGCGCCCGGGATAGAGGCGGATCACGCCGACCTCCGGCGGGAGGCGTCCGACCTTGATCTCGTCCTGCACGATGTCCTCCCACGTCCGCCCGTTGACGAGGCACTGCTTTGAGCGGGCCTGTTCCTCCGAATAGCACTTGAACCGCCTCGCGGGGTCGAATCCGCCCACGGTGAACATGATGCTCATGGGCTGGACGAGTCCGTCGCCGGGACGCCCCTCCTCGTACGGAACGCCCGCCGCCGCGGCCACCACGCCGTTGCCGGTCGCGTCGATCACGACCTTCGCCCTGAACGTCCGCTCGCCCTCCGCGCACTGGACGCGAACGCCCGTCACGCGATTGCCCTCCATCGTCGGCCCCAGCACGTCCGCATGGAGCAGTACGTCCGCGCCCGCCTCCCGCAGGAGGTCGTACGCGCGCACGTCCGCGAGGTGGAAGTCCACGCTATGCTCGAAGCCGATCTTCTTCGCGATGTCCTTCGCGATGGGGCTCACCGTGCAGAACGAGAACGGACTCACGAGGGCGGATACGCCCATGCCGCCGAGCCGTCCGCTTTTCTCCAGGACGAGCGTCTTGGCCCCCCGCGCGGCGGCGATGTATCCCGCACCGATGCCGGCCGGCCCGCCTCCCGCCACGATCACGTCGTAGGGCGGGACGACCTCGGCATACGCCGCCAACGCCGTCAGGATCGTGAAACAAGAAATGAGCTTTGACATGGACTTTCCTTCCCTTACTTCAGCAGCAGCATCGTGCCGATGACCGGACCGAAGTTGTAGGAGCCCGCGCCGCTCTGGAAGAGCGTCCACTTCGTCGAACCCGTGTAGGCGTCCGGTATGCGCAAGGCCGGCGTGCCGTTGACCGTCTGCGCCGTGAACGCCGTCACGGAACCTCGCTTCGCGTATGTCTCAAGGTTCTCCGGATCCGTAATCTCGAACACGGCGCCCGGTGCGAACGTCAGCGCGTTTCCGAACGTCGCGTGCCTGTTCGCGAAGAGGTCGGCGCAGGACGCCTTCACGGAATCCGTGACCGTCACGTTGCCGTTCGCCGTCTGGCCCGGCCCCGCGAACGACGCGATCGTGGCGGCGTTGCCGTTGAAGTTCGCCTTCGCGCCCGCCGCGACGCGAATGGCCGAGTTGGGGGGGACCGTCCACGGGCTGCTGAAGATCAACTGTCCCTGCTCGACGATCGTGCCGCCCGTGTACGTGTTGGTGGCGTACAGGTAGAGATCCGGCGAGCCGCGCTTGATGAGCGGGCCGCCGTGGCCCGCGTTGTCGGAAAGCGTGAACGCGCATTCGTACCGCGACTGGCGGTTGGGACTTTCAAGGTATACCTTCGTGTCGTCGCCGTAGTCGCAGCCGCGCGAGGTGATCACGATCTTCACGTGTTTCTTCGTGTCGTAGTCGTACTCCGCGTACGCGCTCGCGCCCCAGCCCGTCGGACTCTCGAAGACGACGCGCGCAGGACCATAGTAGTTGGCCGGCACGTAGGCGCTGTCCGTGGGAAGCGAGATGGAGTCGAAGCCCTTGCCCGTTGGCGCCTCGAACCAGAAGGACGGCATGCTCTGGGCGAGAGAGCCAGACGCGTAGGAGGTGTAGGACGTGTCGAACACGAGTCCCTTGTCCCACAGCACAAAATGGTCGGGGCTGCGCGGGAAGAAGTTCGCCGTTCCCGGGTTCGCGGCGCCCCAGCCCCAGCCGAACGTGGGCGCCATGATGCCGCCGTCCGCGTTCACGCAGGAGAGGGATCCGGCCCTCACGCCCTCGTTCCGCCTGAAGCGGTTGGCCATGAAGAGCGCCCCGTCGCTGATGTTGAGGATGTTCGTGCAGAGGCTGAGGCTCCAGCCCATCGAGAATCCCTCGGCGCGGAACACCGTGCCCGTGCCGGAAATCGTCGCCTCACTCACCCCGTTCGTCACGTTCATGATCGTGCGGAGGTCCTGCCCGCCCTGGACAACGTGCGAATCGTTCGTGCCGCCCGTCTGGATGAAGACGCCGTCGCCCTTCTGCCCGATGTAGAGCGTGCCGCCTGCATCGGTCCGGCACGACCTCATCAGGCCGCCCTTCTGACGCAGCATGCCGTAGCTGCCGACGTTCTCCGCCACGAGCACGACGTTGCTGAAGTACGCCGCGCCGCCTTCCAGCACGTACCAGCCGGGGCCGTTCCGAGACTCGCCGATACGCGGCGCGTCGTTGCCGTTCGAGAGGTGCCCGCCCGTCTGGCGGAAGAGTCCCAGGGCATCTCCCCCGTTCGGGACGCGCAGGAACCCGGAACGGAACGTTCCATCCGCCAGCCACACCTTGCTGTTCTTGATCGAGACGCCGTTGCGGAACACGCGCGTCGCCGCGCTCGTCATGCACAGCCAGCCGCAACGCGGATACACGTTGCCCTCGAAGTCGACGGGGCCGTTGAGCCACAGCGTGCCGCCCCCGTTCATGACGAGGCGGCAATGGTAATTGTAGCCGAGACCGCGGTCGCTCGTAAGCGGTCCGTTGAGGTGGAGGGCCGTGTTGTTGTACTGCGTGCTGACGTCGATGATTGCGTCGGTCGGCCCGTTGGTGGGCGAGCCGTGCTTGGCGACGTGCAGGGGGCCGCTGATGGTGTTGGCCGCGCCGGAATCTATGCGGATCGTGCGGCCCGTATTGAGCCGGACGGCGGCCTGGATCGGACGGTCGGCCCGCTGGCCCCAGAACGCGAGGGTGCTGGCGTTGGTGATGACGAACGTCGTGTTCGTGCCGTCCGGGAAGTTGGCCGTGCCCTGGAACGTCAGCGTGCCCGTCGAGTGCATGATCGTACCGGCCGTGATCGTGTTGTAGAGGATGGTGTAGCCGCCCTTGTGCGTGAGCGTGTGGCCGTTCAGGTCGAGGCGGTAGCTCTCGACGTCCATGCCCCAGCGGTTGGCGGCGTTGATGGTCGCGTCGGCGGCGAGGACGATGTGGCCGAACATGTTGTCGGCCATGCCGCTGCCGCTCGTCTGCGTGTAGCGGAGCGCGCCGCCGCCGTCCACGCCATGGCCCGAGATGGTGATCTTGTGGGTGTTGAAGAGCGGTGCGCTCTGCGCGCCCGCGTGCGGCGTCTTGAGCCAGAACGTGCCGCCGTCCTCCACGGTGATGGGGGCGGACGGTCCCACGGCCTTGAGGTCGGTGATCACGAGCGTACCCGCCTCCACGAGCACCTCGCCCGCGAACGCCGTGGACGCCGCCGTGAGCGTGGCTTCGCCCAAGCCGCGCTTAACCACTTTCGTCACCGTCGCCGCAAGCGCCGTGTCGTTCGTCATCGACATGCCCAGCGGCACGTCCAGCACGACGACCTGCGTGCCGTCGGTGTCGATGTAGGCATCCGCCGCGTATACCGCGACGCTGGCCGTCAGCATGCCGACGGCCATCAAGATGTTCTTCATGCGCGCAATCCTCCTTAAGAGCAAAAGATGCGCATATCTTAACCCGTTCGCCCCCGTTTTGTCAATTGCAAACTTTGCGGCCGCCCGCCGCCGGCCTCAGCCGAGCGCGGCCACCGTGGCGTCGAGCGACGCGAGGTCGGACACGTTCAGCGTCGCGAACGCGGCGTCGATCTTCTTGATCAGGCCGGACAGCACCTTGCCCGGTCCGAACTCCACGAACCGCGTACCGCCCAGCGCCTTCGCCGCCGCCACGTCGTCCGCCCAGCGCGTCGTTTCCGTCACCTGGCGGAGCATCACGGCCTTGATCTCGCCCGGATCGGACGAATGGACCTGGCCCGTAACGTTGGAAAGAACGGGGAATTTCGGCGCGCTGAACGCGATGCCGTCAAGGACGGGCGCGAGCTTTTCGCGCGCCGGCTGCATGAACTTGGAATGGAACGCGCCTGCCGTCTGGAGCGGGATCGCCCGCTTGATGCCAAGCTCCTTCGCCGTCGTCGCGGCGGCGGCGACCTGCGCCTTGTCGCCCGACAGCACCACCTGGGCGGCGCTGTTGATGTTCGCGGGCGTACACCCCGTCTTGGCGCACAGTTCGTCCAGCTGGGCGGGCGATGCGCCCACGATGGCGATCATGCCGCTCGGCACGGCCTCGCAGGCCTCCTGCATAAAGCGGCCGCGCGCCTCCAGCACCGTCAGCGTCGCGTCGAAGTCGAGCACACCGGCCGCGCAGAGCGCCCCCCACTCGCCGAGCGAAAGCCCGCCTGCGGCCGCGAACGCCGTCGGACGCCGTTTCTGAAGCAGCGTATAGGCCGCGTAGCTCACCACGAAGATGGCCGGCTGGCAGACGTTCGACTTCGTCAGCTCCTCGGCGGGTCCCTCGAAGCAGACCTTCGCCAAATCGAAGCCGAGGACGGCGTTCGCCTTGTCGAACAACGCCATGATTTCGGGATCCTGGGCGAAGTCCTTGCCCATGCCCGGCACTTGGGCCCCTTGGCCCGCGAAGATGCAAATGTCTGCCATGTCGAATACTCCTTGGTTTGTTGGCGGGTTATGATACCACAGGTTCCCCTTCCGCACAAGCGCGGAAATGCCGTAGCGCGGCGGCTACGCCGTCCTCGTCGTTCGAGCGCGTCATGTAGTCGGCGGCGGCCAGCACCTCGGGGCAGGCGTTGGCCATCGCCACGCCGATGCCGGCGGCCCGGACCATCGTGAGGTCGTTCGCGCCGTCGCCGAACGCCATGCAGTTCTCGAGGCCCAGCCCCAGATGCTCCGCGAAGCGCTGAAGGGCCAGACCCTTGTGGGCGCGCGCGCTGTTCAGCTCCAGGTTGTTGAATGTGGAGGACGAGACGGCCAGCTCCGGGAAGCGCGCCTTGAGGCCGTCCGCGATCTGCGCGCGCACCGCAAGGTCGCGGGCGAAGAGCATGATCTTCTGCACGTCGCGTCCTTCTTCCTCAAGATGCGCCTTGAGGTCGGGATAAGGCTTGCGCAGCTCGCGGATCATCTTGAGGTAGTGCGCGTCGGGCGCGTAGTCCGCGGCGCGTTCCTGCATCGCCGCCGTCATGCGGCCCCAGTTGTCCTGGTAGCAGTCGTAGATCACGTCGAAGCCGTCCAGGTAGCGCATGATGGCGAGGGCCGTCGCGAGCGGCAGCTCCTCGCGGACGATCGCCGCGTCCGTCGCGCGGTCGTACACCTGCGCGCCGTTGACGGTGATGGCGTAGCGCACGAACGGCAACGCGCGAATGCTCTCCGGCATGCCGCCGAAGAAGCGTCCCGTGGTGGGGACGACGTGGATGCCCTTCTCCGCCGCCGAAGCGAGCGCGGAACGGTTGACGGCGGAGAGGTTCTTGCCGGAGTCGAGCAACGTGCCGTCGAGGTCCAGCGCGATGATGCGGATGTCGGCCATGCCGTTAGAACAGCTCGCGGATGGCCTTCACGACGCCGTCGCGCGGCGGGCACTTGACGCCGCCGGGAGGCAACACCTCCGCGCCGTCGCCGTAGCCCACCACCTTGCCGCCGTTCGCGGCGAATTCCTTGATCGCCGCCGCGAGCTTCGCGTTCTTCTTCGCGCCGGCGTTCGTGAGCACCAGCACGTCGATGTGGTCCAGGCGGCGCTGCGCGATGCCGTCGAGGTCGATGAGCGTAAGGTCGAAGTCCTTCTGGGACGCGAGGGCGATCGCCGTCTCGGCCGTCTCCACGCCGCTGATGCCCTTGGCGAGGAAGCCCACGGAGATCGAGCCCGGCTTGCGCATGCGGGGCGGGAACGTGATCGGGCGTCCGGCGACGTACTTGAGCGCCGCCTCGATGATGTAGAGCGTGCCGTTGAAATACTCGGGGTGGGCGGACGTGACGAACACGCGCCCCTTGCCGTAGGTGCCGCCCACGATGGCGCCGGCGCCGTACATTCTCTTCTTCGGGTTGAGCCGCCCCTTGAGCGTGGCCTCCGAGTCGAAGGTGCCCCAGATTTCCATGTGCGCGTCCGCGATGACGTTCGTCGTGGGCCAGAGGAACGGCCCGCCGTGGTAGCGCATCACGTGCGGCCCCTCCTTGAGACCAAGGGCCTTCGCACCCTTCTCGTTGACGTTGAACGTGGGGAACATCGTGTTATCCTCCGAGCCGGTGGATTTCCACGGCATCATCCGCGCGCGCTTCTTCGGGGCGTCCATCAGCAGGCAGCAGCCCGCGCACGTGCCCACGTAGCCGCCGCCGTTGCGGACGAACGCCCGCAGGCGCTCCACGCCGTTCGTGCCGAGCGTGTCGAACTCGGTGATGCTGGAGCCGCCCGGCATGATGAGGATGTCCAGCCCGTCGAGCGCGCCGTCGCGTATCATCTTTCCGTCCAGCAGCTTGAGTTCCATCTCCGGCGACTCGTGCACGAGGCGGAACCACTCCACCGCGCCGATGCCGCCCGGCCCCTTGTCCGCATAGACGCCCACCTTGAGAGGCGCCTGTCCGGCAACCGGAGACGATCCCTTCTCCCCTCCTGCCGGGCAAGCAGGCGGCGTCGCGCACCCGCAGATCGCGGCCACGGCCGCAGCAACAAGAATGTGAATGATATTCTTCATGGTTTCCTTTTCTTCGATTCGGACTTCAACCCCTCGCGAGGCGTTGCCGTTATTTTACCATAAAACCGCCCGGCGGGTGAATCCGCCTGAAAACCATGTATTTTCGGCTTGCTGAAAACACGTTCGGATGATAAGATTCATGTGTCGACTTGAAACCCTGGCGGCATGTGCGTCGAGATAAAGGAAGGAATAGAGACATGACGAGACAGATCGGCTTGATTGCGCTGGTGACGGCGATGTCGGTTAGCGTTGTTGCCCGCGACGTGACGAACCTGACAATCGAGGACGGCACCGTCACGGTGACGTTCGAGGCCGGCTCGGATGGCGACTCGCATGTCCTCTACTACGTGTGGAGCAACGACGGCGTCGACAAGGGAACCGACCTCTTCGCCTGGCCGAACGCCTACCGCGCGGACCGCGTGGCCGACGACGCGACGAGCTATGCGTTCGCGCTGCCGGCGTCCGCCTCCCTCACGGGCCAGTACGCCTGCCGCGCGTTCCTCGCCTCCTCCGCGAAGAATTACGACTATCTCGTCGAGGGCGTCAAGTCGACGAAAAGCACAAGTTGCTTCGTCAGCACCGGGTTCAAGCCGGTCGGCGGGAAAACCGCTGTCGCCATCGATTTCGCCTTGACGGCGCCGGACGGCCAACAGTACATATTCGGCGTCAACACTACGTATTCGCTGTGCGCATACGTGAACGGCCAGTCTAGCGTCGGGCACTGGGCGTTCTCCAGCAACAACGGTGGTGGCTCCTGGAAGAATCCCACCGATCTGGAATCCTCGACGGAGCGGACGCAGATCACGCTCGACACGACGGCCAAGGTGGACGGAACGGCGGCGTCCGTGTTTACTGTCACGACGCCGAGCGGCTCGGCCACGCTAACTTCCACGGAGAAGCACACGGCGACGGCCGGATACTACTTGATGCTGTTCGGCCGGGCGAAATCAAACACATCGATCGACAAGCAGACGGGCGCCACGATCTACTCCTGCGTCATCACGAACGACGGCGCGTGCGTGCGCGACTACCGTCCGTGCGTATCGAACGGGGTGGCCGGACTGTACGACGTCATGAACAACACGTTCAACCCCTCCAGCGGTACGGTTGCCCTAACGGCGGTGGGCGCGCGCGTGGTCGGCGGCGCGGAGAACGGCGACGTGGTTGCAGGCGCGTCCGCGCTCTGGTCTCAGGCTGTGCCGGACTATGTCACGTCGCAGCCGTATGTCGAGGCTCTGTCGCTGTCGTTCGCGAACGGCGGATCGAAGCGCGGCCCCGCGCCGCTCACGCTCACGGGTGCGAACGACTGGGGTGGCACGTTCACGGTCTACGAAGGTACGCTCGTGGCCGATTTCGGACAGGGCCTCGCCGCCACGGACAACCTCGTCCTCAACGGTGGCGCGTACTGTCCGCTCACCGCCAACACGTTCACGAGCACGTTCGGCGCGGGCGGTAGCCAGGTGTCGGTGACCGCAGACGCCGAGGCCGCAGGGTTCTCGGCTTACGGCCATCCGCTGACGGTGCGCTACGGCAACGACGCGTCGCAGCCGCTCGTCGTTGGTTCGGAGACGTTTGGCGCTAACATGCTCGTGCTGAACGACGACTGGGCGAACGAGACGTTGACGCTCGAGAATGACCTTACCGGGGAAGACGGCACCCCCCTGCGTGTCTATGTCGGGAACAGCACGGCGGTCGTTACGGGATGCGTGACGAACGAGGGCAATTTTGTGCGCTACGGTTCCGGGACGCTCGTGCTGAAGGGCGCGCAAAACACGGTCTCAAATCTCATTCCCTACGTGGGGACGCTCGTTATCGCGCCGCCGGACGGCGCAGAGACTTGCAACTTGTCGCTTAACAGATTATACAAGACGACGAACACGGTCTCGACCGTCGTGATATCGAACGCGGTGACGACGTTTCGCGGGGCGGAGAGTTGCCTCTATGACGGAAATACCACCGTCAGGTTCATCGGGGGGAGCATAACGAGTTCAAACGAATGGTATCCGGGCAACCGCAGCGGTGCAGCCCGCAACGGCAAAGGAGCGGTCGGGACGCTTGTCTTTGACGACGTCAACGCGACCATCAGCGCGGATTTTGTCCCGGGCTTCTACTCCAGCGCGAACAACAATGCGTTAGGGGAAGTGATCGTCACGAACGACGCGACGCTGAAGGTTACCAAGTTTTTCCAGGGTCGTTACGGCAACATGCGCCAGTATAGCGGCAAGGTGACGTTGACGTCAGGCAGCGGCGGCGGCATGCGCCTTGGCAACCACGGCAGCGGCACGTTCAGCTACCACCTGCATGGCGGGATCCTTGAGCTTTCCAGCACGGGGGGGAGTGCGACGTTCAGCCTCGGATTCAACGACAGTACCGGGGCGCCAAAGGGTTACATCTACGTCTATCCAGGCGCCCAGTTCATCGCGAGGAGTGCGTACGGATTCCTCGGACGGTACCAGAAGGACAGCGGCTACCTCTATGTGCGCGGCGGCTCCGTCTCGATGCCGAGATCCGGGGTCGATCTCCGCGTGGGGACCGAGGGGAACGGCGTCTGCGAGGTTTCCGACGGAGGAACGGTGGAAGTCAACGGGACGGTGAGCGTCCTGCGGAATTCCTCCTATACGGGAAGGACGGGCACCCTGTCCGTGTTCACCAACGGTACGGTGAAGGCGCGAGCCTTCTTCAGCACGTGCACGAACGACACGGCGACGCTCGTCCTCGATGGCGGCACGCTCGTCGCCAACACGAGCGCGTCGGCGGACTTCCTCTACGGCTTCACGACGGCTTCGGTCGGCGTGGGCGGCGCGACGGTGGACACGGCGGGCTTCGACCTGAAGGTGTCGCAGAACTTCGCCGCGCGGGAGGGCCAGACGTGGAACGTGGGCGAGACGGCGGAAGCGCTCGAGGCGGCGCCTGCATTCACGAAAGTGGGCGCGGGCACGCTCACGCTCCATGGCACGAACTCCTACCTCTGCGCTACGTGCGTCTCGAACGGTACGCTCGCCGTAACGGACGCGCAGAGCCTGCCCGCCGCGACGACGCTGCGCGTCGCGACCGACGCGGTGGTCGACCTTTCCGAGAAGGCGCACGTGGTCGCGAACCTGACGGGCTGCGGCCTCGTGACGAACGGCACGCTGACGGTGACGGGGACGGTGTGGCCGGGGTATCCCGACGCGGGGACGCTCACGGTGGCGGGCGCCACTCTCGCGCCCGCGAAGCTGGCGTACGTCCTCGGCGAGGACGGCACGTGCGGGCTGCTCGCCGTCGGCGGCGCGCTCGACCTTTCGGGCGTGGAGATCTGGGTGGACAACCTGGCGAACAAGGGCAAGGGCGCGCTGACGCTCGTGACCGCCGGCTCGATCACGGGTACGCCCACATGCAGCCAGCCTGGCGTCGTGCTGTCCGTGACCGCCAACACCCTCCGCCTCGGCTCGGCAGGCACGACGGTGATCATCCGCTGACCCAACGAACGCATTCCTCGATGCAAACGGATTACGCGGCAAGAACGCGCTAACGCGGAAAGAAGAAGGCCCGTATCGTGTTAGCCTCTATCGGTGACAGCCTGTCTACGGGTCCTGTAAAATCTTCCGCCGACACGGCATCGCATCCATCGGACATGACCGACGCATTCACTGGCACGGATCCGAGATTCTACGCGATCACGCACGATTCGCCGGCGGCGGAACGGTATCGTTTGGCCATCACGCATGGCGGCGCGACAAGCTCCATGCCGTCCACGTCCGCAAACATGCCCTCGCACAAGAACTTCGAATGGCGCTTCTGGAACGCGTTCGCGGCGCGCAAATACGCATAGGCCTCCTTTCGGTCGATATTGTTCATGCGCGTGACGTCAGGCGGCGACGAGACACGGGGATACCCTTCTCCAGGCGGCGGAACGATCCCGTCGAGCGCATACCGCCTGTCGTCCGCGTAGCGCAGCTCGATGTCGTGGCGTAGCCCATAGAGAATCGTCCAGTTGACCATGGTCCTGTCGACCAGCGGGGAAGGAACACGCACCGTGGAGGATATCTCCGGAAATGCATATCTGAAAAGCTCCGGGAACACCGTGTTTTCGCCTGGATCATGCTTAAAGCGAGAATCCGCGTCATGGACGAATGCGCGGGTCCAGTTGTCAGCGCCCTTCGTGAAGTCCTCTTCCCAAGAGAGACGAGCCTGGAAGCATCCGGTCTCACAACCGTGAAAGCACGATATGGAATCCAGGATGGAGTCGTGAATTCCCTCTGTCATGAGCGCGAAGGAATCGTTCAGCCGACTTGTCTCTCGCCGTATTTCACGCAAAAACGAAGGCCGTTCAGACTCGTGGCCGTTCGCCGGAACCGGATGGCCATGTCCGCTGCCGTAGCACAGGAGCGGACGCGTCATGCCCAGCTGGTCATAAAGTATTCCGTCGGCACCGAACGAACAGGCCTGGCGCGCCAGGCCTGTCATGCGATCCTTCCATTCGCGCGAATGAAGGCACCCAAGCGCAAACTTGTATTTGGGGATATCCTTGTACTTTGGATACTTCTGTATATACAGCTCGCCGTTCTCGTCCGTCATGGCTATGCGGCAGCCTTGTTCGCGCCAAAAGTCCGTTGCCTCGACCTGCTGCAGCTGCCCGTTCGCGTAAAGGCACACGCGCTTGCCTCTGCGATGCGCGAGCGCAATGGGATCATCCGCGAGGCGTTTCTAGCGATTCAACCTGTGCAGATAAACCGCGAAATCGTGGAAGATCTGTTCCTTCCCGAATTTCGGATCGACAGTCACGGAAAATTCGTTGTAGCCCTTCTTGAGATCGCCGGGCTTGAGCGGAAACGCGTGAA
>CAMNLN010000082.1 GCA_946543025.1 uncultured Verrucomicrobiota bacterium | reverse complement strand
CGACGAAGGTGCCGGGGCGGTTCGTCTCCGTGGTGAACACGCCGCACGCCGACTTTATCTTGCTCGATTCCCTTGAGGAGCCCGACAAGCGGGGCAGTTACGGCGCCTGCACGAAGAAGGGCCTTGGCAAAGAACAGCTTGAATGGCTGAAGGAGACGATCGCCGCCGCCACGCGCCCGACGTTCCTCTGTGCGCACCACCCGGCCTCAGGACTGGGCATCCCGATGTCCATCTATAAGAACCGAATCGTGCCGGGTTATCTGCACGGGCATACGCACCAGTGGACGACGGGTTACCTGCGCGGCGACTTCGACGAGACTGCGCGCATGCTGCGCGAGGTCGGTTTCCCGACCTTGGGCTTCGAGTGGGACGTGGGTTGGGGCCTGATTCGCACGACGGCGAAGGGCGCGACGCTCCTCTGCAACGCCCGCGACTTCTACTATCCGCTGCCGGTGCCGAAGGCGAAGCGGCCGGCGGAATGGGACATGCACGTGCGAGACTGGGCCGGACGCGAGATCGGCTTCTCGTTCGAGGTCTAGCGCGAGCGCGTCATCCCAGAGCGATCAAGAGCGGATAGGCGAGCGCGGGGATGAAGAGCGTGGAGTCGAGCATGTCGAGGAATCCACCCATGCCGGCCGGCATGAACGTGGCGGAGTCCTTCACGCCCACTTCGCGCTTGAAGCGCGACTCGACGAGGTCGCTTGCCGTGGCCACCAGCGCCGTCACGGCACCGAAGGCGATCGCGCGCGGATAGGTGAGAAATCCCCAGGCGGGAATGTCGTCCGCCCAGTTGAAGCGGCGGGCAACCCACAGGAAGATGCCTGCGGTGACAGCGGCAAAGACCATCGAGCCCGCGAGTCCTTCCCATGACTTCTTCGGCGAGATCGAGGGGCACATCTTGTGCTTGCCGAACGCCATGCCGAACGCAAATCCACCGGTGTCGGAGAATTTCGCCAGCGCGACGAGCGCGAGGAGCGTGTAGAGCCCGGCACGCGACGTCCACATGTCCGCTCCCCAAAACCCGCGCCCGGTGAACTGCGTTGTCAGGAGAAAGAACGCGAGCAGGAGCGGCACGTAGAAGAATCCCAGCAGCGTGATCGCGATCGATCCGAGCGGACTCTTGTAGCGGGCGTTGAACAGCACGAACAGGCAGAGAAGGAGAAACGCGAGCAGAAGGGCGGGTATGAAGCAGAACACCAGGGTGAAGAGATCCGGGCTAAACCCGAATAGGCCGGCGGCCAAGAGGAATCCGCCGCCGATCAGAAGCCCGAACCAGGTCACCGGCTCGTACTTCCTCGTCATCTGATAGAACTCGAGTTGCGCGAGCGTGGAGAGCGCGAGGACGATGGGCAGGATGCCGCGCAACGGGCAATAGAGGAAAAGGGCGATGATGCCCAGCCCGACCGTAAGGCCTGTGATTGTCCGTTTCGCGACAGGGTTCATGGTGATGCTTTCTCCGTGGTCAGAGCGCAAGGCGGAGGGTGGATTCGCGCGCGGGGCCGATGGAGAGAATGCCGAGCTTTGCGCCTGAAAGTTCCACCAGACGGTCCACGTAGGCGCGCGCCTTGGGCGGTAGATCTTCGATGCGCGTGACGTCGGAGGTCTCGCACAGCCAGCCGTCCATCTCCTCATAGACCGGCTTCACGCGGGCGAGCTCGCGGGCGGTGGAGGGCATCGTCTCGATGCGCGTGCCGTCCAGCTCGTAGGCGACGCAGATCTTGATCTTGGGAAGCGTGTCCAGCACGTCGAGCTTCGTGAGCGCCCAGTAGTCCACGCCGTTCACTTGCTGCGAGTAGCGGGCGACCACCGCGTCGTACCAGCCGGTGCGGCGAGGACGCTTCGTGACGGCGCCGAACTCGTGTCCACGCTCGGCCATCGTCTTGCCATCGGGATCCTGCTTGTCGACGGCGTTGTAGAGTTCTGTGGGGAAGGGGCCTTCGCCCACGCGGGTGGTGTACGCCTTCACTACGCCAACGACGCAGCCGATGTCGCGCGGGGAGAGTCCGGAGCCGATGCACGCGCCGCCGGCCGTCGGGTTGGATGAGGTCACGAAGGGGTAGGTGCCAAAGTCGATGTCGAGCATCGTGCCCTGCGCGCCTTCCAGCAGGATGGACTTGCCGGCAGCCTTCGCCTCGTGGAGATAGGCGACCGTATCGATGACATACGGCGCAAGGCGTTCTTTGGCGGCTGCATAGGTGGCGACGATCTCCTCGGCGTCCAGCTGGCCGCCCTTGACCGTGCAGCCGGGGATGGCAAGGTCTTCGTCTTTGGCGCGCAGCTCGCGCAAGCGCTCGTTCGTCTCGGCCACTTGCTCGCGGACGCGGTCGAGAAAATCGTCCTGCAGCATGTCGCCGCAACGAAGCCCCGAGCGGCCGACCTTGGCCGCGTAGGCGGGGCCGATGCCGCGGCCCGTGGTGCCGATCTTCTTGCCGACGGGACGCGCGGCCTCCTCGGCCTTGTCGAGCGCGCGGTGATAGAGCATTACCATCTGTGTGCGGGTGGAGATGAAGAGGCGGCCCTTCGGCTCGACACCTGACGCGCGCAGCTCCTCGATCTCGCCGATCAGGTCGAGCGGGTTCATCACCACGCCGTTGCCGATGACGCATGTCTTCGCCGGATGCAAAATGCCGCTCGGCACGAGCCGCAGCACACGCTTTTTACCTTCGGCGATTACGGTATGGCCTGCGTTCGATCCGCCCTGGTAGCGGACGACGATGTCGGCCTTGTCGGTCAGCACGTCGATGATCTTTCCCTTGCCCTCGTCGCCCCATTGCGACCCGATCAGAATCGTATTCATCTAGACAGTATACTCCTTTGGCATGAGCCATTATATCATATCTCTGCGGAAAACGGAAAAGGCAGGGCAATCGCCCTGCCTTTGCGACGGCATCGTCCTGCCGTCAGCCGATCGAGATGTGGATGCCGCCTCCTGCGGGCGAATCGTCCTCGGACGGCTTTTCGTCGCCGACGGAAATCTGCGGCTTACCACCGCCTTTCTTCGTGCGAGGCGGGCCGATCAGGCAGCCGTGGATGCGTCCGAGCGTCTTGGGCGCCTGCTCTACCGTACACTCGTCCTTGAGCATCTCGAGGACGCGCGCGATCATGTCCTCGCCCAGTTCTTTGTGGGCGTTCTCACGTCCCCGGAACTGGAGCGTCAGCTTCACCTTCGCGCCGTCGGAGAGGAACTGGCGGATCTGGCGCAACTTATGTTCCAGATCGCCCGTGTCCGTGCCCGGATGGAACTTGATTTCCTTGACCTGTGTGATCTTCTGGGCCTTGCGGGCCTTCTTGGCCTTGATGGACTCGTCGTACTTGAACTTTCCGTAGTCCATGATCTTGCACACGGGGGGAGTGGCATTAGGAGTAATCTCGACGAGATCGAGTCCCTGCTGGTCGGCCATGCGCTGGGCCTGGCCTGTCGGCATCACGCCGATCATTTGTCCATTGGCATCCAAGACGCGCACCTGCGGCGCGCGTATCTTGAAGTTGACACGCGTAAACTGGGCGATAAGGCACCTCTCTTCAGTTGATTGTCATTGGTTTGTTTTTGAAACGGCTGAATTTTAGCACGTTTTTCGGTGTTGGCGCAAGTGCTCCGCGAGAAATTTCAATAAATGAACGACTGGACGGAACGTGGGGGGAGCGTGAGCGTACGGGTGGGACCGTCGTCTAGCCGACAGGTGAACGGCTGTTCCTGGCCGGAGATGTTGACGAGGCAGACAAGGCGACGGCCGTCTCGTGCGCGCCAGACGGCGCCCATCGCCGCCGGCAGGCGGAAACTGCAGGACGGCTTCCGGTTCCACGTGCCCGTGATGATTGGAATATCGGGCGGAGCAGGCAGTTCCCCAAGCAATTCGCCGTAGACGAAGAAATCCTTGTGCGCAAGCCGTTCGCGGCAGAGGCGCAGCGTGAAGGCGAGGTGTTCCTTATGCTTGGCGTCGAACGGCCAGGCGGAGTTCCAGCCGAGCTGACAGCCCCAGAGGAAGTCGCGCCCCTGCAACGCGCAGTAGGCGTCGAGCGAGTCCTTGCCGCTCTGCGGGCTGCTGAAGTAGACGGTGTAGCCCGAGTAGACGGCGGGGAGCATGGGCACGTCGTACGGCGTACGCGCGAACCAGGCGAGGAAGGCGTCGAAGCTGTCGATGTACGGCTCGGCCGCGCATTCGGTGGTGAGAACGACGTTTCCGTCGCGCGCGGCGCGCGTACGGATCGGCGCCATCAGCTCGCGGTAGGCGTCCGTCCAGTATCGTCCGCCGCCGAGCGGATGGCCGTGCGACGCGTCGTGGCAGGCGGCCGGACCTGCCGCCGCAACCTGATCGAGGTAGATTGCGTTCGCGCCGATCCGTTCCATGAGTTCCGCGCAGATGTCGTTCACGCGCGTACGCCAGAGCGGCGTGGCGGGGCACATCGGCGAGAGCTTGCGCTTGGAACCGTAGATCTCCACGTAGTGCGTGCCGTCCGGCTTCTTGCAGGCGGCGGGAAACGCGTCGGCGAAGCTCGGAATCTCCGAGTCCCACAGGCGCGCGTTGATGTACGGCATCACGAGGACGCCCTGCTTCTTCATCCATGCCACCGCCTCGGCCATGCCGGGCCGTTCGGGGAAATATTCGGGATACGTGTGGTCGAAGGGAATCTGGTGCCAGCTGTACCAGTGGACCCCGAGCGGAATGCCGCCCAATGCGGCGAGCGCCTGGGCCGTCACGTTCGTGACTTGCGCGGGCGTGTTGCCGGCGTTCATCCAGAAGCCGACGTCGGCGATGCGGCGGTTGAAGTCGGCACGCGTGGCGAGGGGGCCTTTCGCAGTCCATGTCTGCCGCGTGGCCCAGGCGCGGTAACGCTTGGCGGCGCGCCACCATCCGCCGGTGAAGGCTGCGGTCTCCACCGCGAAGTCGGGCGCGTTCGCCGCGCCGGGGCGGCCTGCGTCTGGGCAGCGGTAGTCGATATTCAGGTCGAGGCCGGTCGTGTCGAACGTCTTCTCCTGCGCGCCGCCGTCAAGCGCCGTAAACTGCAACCCGGCGTCACCCTGCATGAAGGAGATCGTCTGCACGGGTACGCTGCCACGCGGATAGCGCATCGGCTGGCCGTTCGCGTAGTTCGGCACGAGGCGTCCGCCCCAGTTGCCGAGCGGGAGAAGGGCGGATGCCGCGCCGGGGCGCACCACACGCGAGATGACGGGGTACTTCGTCTGGGCGAGTCCCCAGCGCGCGCTACGGTTCGCGACGGCGAGACGCCACTCGGCGGCGTCTCCCTCGGGCGTGAGCGAGACGGTGGCGCACACGTCGACCGTGCCGTTTTCATTTGTGGGCGAGAGACCTTTCCAGGTAAAGCGGAGCGCGCGGTGGAGACGCTCTACCGTGCGTTCCGAGCAGGGCGACAGGTTGTCGAGCGTACAGGTGTTCGTGAAACAGCCGTCGCGCCAGAGTGTCAGCGCCCAGAAGCCAGCCGTGCCGGGCGCGGCGAGTCCGAACGCGGCGGATTCGCCGCCGAGGCGGTTCTCGATGCCGAGGCAGCCGAAGCCGTTCGCGGCCATGTCGAAGGCGATACGGATGCCGCGTCCCTCCAGCGTCGTCGCGCCGGGCGGTACGGCAAGCGGCTCGGTCGGTGTCCAGGGGCGTCCGTTGCGCCGCACCGTGACGGCGTTCCGCGTCTCGAACGTCTGCGCGAATCCGGTGGCGTCCAGCGCCGGGCCGAAGTAGAGCCGCGCGGAACGGGCGAGCGCGCGGCCTTTCCAGCCGCCGCGTCCCGCGACGAGGTAGTAGACGAACTCATTTGATGCGTCCCAACCGGTGACATGGTCCGAGGCGACGCCCACGGCATTCGTGCCGTCCGTGTAGGCGAGCCATGTGCCGGCGAACCCCGTGCTCTTCTCGCCGGGTTTCAGGATCGGCACGGGCTCTGGCTGCCATGTTCCGAGATGGTGCGTGTAGCGCGGCTTTTTCTGCGGCCAGCTCGCATGGAGGGTGTGGATTTCGGACCAGTTGACGTCCGCATCCTGCGTGTGCCGCGTCTCGACGCGCACGACAGGCGAGCCGGCCGTGTAGACGTAGCGGTAGGCGAGCCGCACGCCCTGCAAGGTGGCGGTCGTCTCGACGACGGCGCGCAGCGGCGTGTTGAAGACGATGCGCGTGGTGGCGTCTGCGCAGGATTTCACGAGAAACTGTTCGAGGGGACCTTTCGGTGTCCGGCGCACGAGGCGGTCGAGGAAGTAGAGCGCGTCGTCGCGCTGGTTGCTCTGCGGGAAACGGATATGTCCGGGCAGTCCGCCACCGCCCTTCACGGGATGGCGCAGCTCGAAGGACGCGTTCCGCACGGTAATCGCGCCGTCAGGAGCGGCCGTGACGGCGAGTCCGGCGGACGCCTGCGCCGCAGTGACGCCAGGGGCTCGCGGCACGAGCGCGAAGCGGCGCTTGCCGTCCGCGAGGAACACGAGTTCGGGCTGCTCGCCGGTCGTGTCGAGTGCCCACGGGACGGGCGTGGCGGCTCCGTCCGCGCCGATCGCTGCCACGGCGTTGGTGGCCATGCGCGCCGTCCAGTCGCGTCCCACCGTGCAGGAGACGACGCGCGGCGCATCGGCCTCCACCTCAAAGGACCACTCTTCGCCCACGGCGGCTGCTGCCACCGTCACGGCACAGACCGCTATTGTCAGTTTCATTCAAGCCTCCGTTGTCTCGTTCGCGGCCATTATAGCATAATCGGCAGTTTGTCAGAATTCGGGACGATTCGTCCCTAATCAGATGTCGGACAATCGGCAGGAAGGACATGCGTCATGAACAACTACAACAAATTGCTTGCAACGCTCGCATTCGCGGCACTTGGGATTTTCGGGACTGGCTGCGTCAGCGAGGGCTATGCTACGGGCTACAGCACCACCTACACGACCTATCCGGCCTATGTGGGGAGTAGCTATTCGACGAGCTACGGATATGTGGCACCTGTCGCCGTGGAAACGACAATCATTGATGTCGCGCCTCCTCCTCCACCGCCTCCTCCGCCACGGCATGTCGGGCACAGGTACCATGGTCACCACGCACCGCCGCCGTCCATCCGCCACAGGCCGGCGGGGCATCGTCCGGAAGCGACTCGCAAGCCCGCAAAGCCGCAGGCTGCACCTCGGACCGCGCCGCCGAGGGCCACGGCCAAGCCGAATCCAACGGGCGCTCGCCCCGCGACGGTTCACACGGCCAAGCCGAATCCAACGGCAGCACGGCCCGCCACGCCAAGGGTTCGTTCGGCGCCGTCCAGGAAAGGCGGACGGCCTGCAGGGACGGCTCCGAGCCGCAGGAAGAAATAACACGGACAAAATCTACCGAAATAGACACATTTGCCGTGTCCGCTGCCGATATGAAAATGGTATACTACAACTATGCAGAAACGAGCGAAGAAGGTAAAAACGAACACGGCATGCGGGGATTCCGTCCTCGGGCCTGTGCGCATGACAAGGAGGAATAAGTTTACCGCAGTTGAACTTTTCGCTGGCGCAGGAGGCTTGAGCATTGGCCTTGAGCGTGCCGGAATCCATGTCGTCATAGCTAACGAAATCATGCCTGACTTTGCCGCGACTCTCGCCGCGAACCATCACGACACAAATGTAATAAACGATGACATACATAAAATAGACTTTAGGGCCGAACTTAAGAAACTGGGGCTGAAAAATGTAGATGTCCTTTCAGGCGGTCCGCCTTGCCAAGGGTTCTCGACAATCGGTTCGAAAAACCGACAAGATCCAAGGAACTCTCTTTTCTACGAATATTTGAGGGCGGTTGCGGAGACTAATCCAAAATATACGATCTTTGAGAATGTTTCTGGCTTTAAACGGATGTATGGCGGCTTCGCATACGAAACGCTTGTGCGCGAATTGGGAGAGCTTGGATATGACACGAAGTGTCAGATTCTAAATGCGGCAGATTATGGCGCACCGCAAATTCGATATAGGACGATCGTTCTTGGATGGAAGCGGGGATTGGTGCCGCTTGAGTTTCCCAAGCCGACGAATGGCAAGAAGGAAGGATTGAAGCCGTACCTTACGTTGATGGAGGCGATTGGCGACTTGCCCCAGATTGGAGCAGGCCAAAGTTCAGACAAGTATGCGACACCGCCGCAAAACGACTATCAGAAAAGAATGCGAGGAGCACAGAAAGAACTGCTAGAACATAATGCCGCAAACTACGGGGCAAAGATGCAGGAGATTCTTCGTATCATACCAGAAGGGGGCTCGATAAGCGACTTGCCCATGAGGTTGCGTCCTAAATCAGCTTACGGTAACACCTATGCCCGGCTCTTGCCAAACGAACCCAGTCCGACGATAACACGAAACTTTGGTACGCCTTCTTCTAGCCGGTGTGTTCATCCTTACCAGCCGCGAGCGTTGTCAACGCGCGAGGGGGCAAGGCTGCAAGGTTTTCCAGATGATTATAAATTCATTGGCGGCAAGCAGTCGAAGAATCTTCAGATAGGGAATGCGGTGCCGCCCATTCTTGGCGAGGCAATCGCTTCTGTAATTGTCTCTGCCTTACGAGATGGCGTGGGCGGAACGTGCTAGACTATCGGGCGATCCAAAGCCAAGCGAAGACAAGGCATGATGCAAAAATCAAGACGGGTCCAAAAGGTGCGCGGCAAGATTCAGGAGGCGGGACGATGAGAAGGATGGCGTCGTGGGCGGCGCTGCTCTGCATGCTGGCGAGCGGGACGGGCCTTGCCGCAGCCGCGGCGGACGCGACGGGCCGCGCCGCCTCCAACGGGCGGCTCGTGGGGATCTTCTACTTCCTCTGGCTCGGTGAGCACGGACGCGGGAAACCGTACGACATTTCGAAGATCCTGGCCGCCGACCCGGACGCCGGACATAAGCCCGATTCGTCGGCATGGGGTCCCGTCGGCTGCTATCACCACTGGGGCGAGCCGCTCTACGGGTACTACTTCTCGAACGACGAATGGGTGGTCCGTCGCCACGTGAAGCTCCTCATGCAGGCTGGGATCGACTTCATCTTCTTCGATACGACGAACGCCGTGATCTACGAAAGAAACGCGAAGCTCGTCATGCGCGTCCTCCAGGAATACCATGACGACGGCTGGAGAGTCCCGAAGGCGATGTTCTACACCAATTCCTCTTCGGGCAAGACCGTCCAGAAGATCTATGCGGCCATCTACAAGCCGGGCTATGCGAAGGACGTCTGGTTCAGCCTGGACGGCAAGCCCGTGATCGTTGCCAAGGAAGAGGAGTGCACGGACGAGACAAGGGCATTCTTCACGATTGTCAAGTCGCAGTGGCCGAACGAGCGGGACAAGACGGGCGGCTGGCCGTGGATGGACTTCAAACGTCCGCAGCGCGTCTTCCAGGGCGAGAAGGTCGCGAAGAGCGTGATGAGCGTCTCGGTCGCGCAGCATCCGCAGCTGCGCTTCGGCGATTCGGCGATGTACGGCGAGACGAAGAATCGCGGGCGCGCCTTCCACGGCGGCGCGAACGATCCGGTGCCCGGCGCCTGGAAAAAGGGATTCAACTTCCAGGAACAGTGGGATCGCGCCCACGAGGCGAAGCCGGACATCGTCCTCGTCACCGGATGGAACGAGTGGATCGCGGGGCGCTGGAAAGGGCGGCCCGACCGCCCGATCCTGTTCGTCGACTGTGCGAACGCCGAGTATTCCCGTGACATCGAGATGATGCGCGGTGGCTACGGCGACGAGTATTTCATTCGGCTGCGCGACAACGTGAGGAGGTTCAAGGAGATTTCGGACGAGCCGGAGACGAATCCTCCGCTGACGCGCAGGCGCTACCGGTGCTTCGCGGACTCCGCGATGCCGCGCGACGCGCCGGGCTACGGCACGAACTACGTGAACCGCACCCAGCGCAACGCCCCGGCGTGGATCGACGTTTCGCACGATGCCGAACGCGTCACGTTCGAGGTGAGGACGAGGAAGCCCGTCGAGGGCGCGGAAGGGGAGGGCGACTTCATGCGCATCCTCGTGGACGGCACTTGCGTCAATCCGATTGGTTCGGCGCGGATCGACGGCGATGCCATGACGCTCACGGTATCGCGCAGGGCGCTTGGCCTGAAACGCGGCGAATTCCGATTTGGCTTCAAGTTCGTCGACTCGACCTTGGCCTGCAGAGACGCGCTTGACTTCTACGACCACGGCGTCGTGGAGCCGCTCGGGCGGGTCGAGTTCATCTACCGCGGCACGGACGAAGGGTCAGCCGGTCGAGGTCGGGCATCCAGGCCGTCGCGTTGAAGAGGCGGATCGTGTGCACGCCCGTCGCGAGCGGCACCGTCGCCGTGACCGTTCCGATCTTGCCAGCCGTCCCTGGCGTCGCGACGCGCATGGCCGCGCCGCCGTCGATCGAGAGGTCGAACGCGCGGTCCTCTGGCGCGGCGTAGTCGAACGCGAGGACATACTCGCCCGCCGCGTCGACCTTCACGTCCTTCCAGACGAGGTCATTGGACGCGCGGTTGCCGATGTAGCGCACGTACGTACCGCCCGACGCCTCCTTCATCTGATCGGGGAAGGCCGTTCCAGCCTTGACCGCGTCGCGCAGTTCCTGATAATCGGTGAGGAACGCGCACTCCGCCTCGTAGACGGTCCGCTGCACACGCCTCTCTGCGTCGAAGCGGTAGAACTTCGACGCGTGCGGCGCGACCTTGACGGAAACATGGTCCGCGAAGCGGCCCACGTCCGCCATCTCGACGAGGTCGAACGCGTCGATGGCACCGCCGAGATCGAGCGCGTCCGATCGGACAGTGAACTCGTGTTCAGCGTCGGAGCCGTTGTAGAGCGCCACATAGCGCGAACGGCCAAACTTTTCGCCCGCATCTTTCACGAGAACGTACGCGTTTCCCTCGCGCGCGGCGACGTAGCCCTGGAGTCCGAGGTCGTTCTGGTTCATCGCGAGCAGGTAGGGGTTCGTGATGAGCGCTTTCGTGGAGGCGGGGATCGTGCGCACGTCGCAGCCGATCAGGAGCGGGGAGGAAAGCATGCACCACATGCCGAAGTGCGTCGTCTCCTCGTCGGGAGTGAGTCCCGTGTCGCCGTGCTTGCCGAAGATGGACTTGACGGCGCCCTTGAGCTGGCCGACCTCGAGCATGTCCATGTCGTTGTAGTGGCCCGGCCGCGCGTAGGCGCTCAGGTAGAGGTTTTCGCCGATGAGGTCCTTGACCGACTTCCAGTTCGCGCGGATGTCTTTCGTCGTACGCCACGACTCGGCGATGTCCGCCGCCCACGTGCCGGGGAACGCCCAGCGGCAGAGGTTGAGGCGCACGTCCGTGCGCCCCGTCGCCTTGATGGCGTTGGCGATCTCGGTGTAGCGGGCCTTTTCGTCGAGCTTGAGCTTGCCGCCGCCGCAGTAGTCCACCTTGATGAAGTCGAAGCCGAGGTCGTTGAAGTGGAGCTTGCAGTCGGCGGCGTCGTGGCCGTAGAGGCCGGCGCCCACGCCGCCCTTGTCCTTGCCGCCCGAGCCGCTGCCGCCCCACATGCTGCCGCACGTGTCGGCGCCGGCGTCCGAATAGATGCCGGCCTTCAGCCCGAGCGCATGGATGCCGTCCACGGTCGGCTTCATGCCGTTGGGGAATCGCTCGGGGTGGAAGCGGAGGATGCCGTCCTCGCCGTGTCCCCAGAAGAAGCCGTCGTCGATGTTGACGTAGATGTAGCCGGCGCCTTTCAGTCCATTCGTCGCCATCGCGCGCGCCGTCTCGAGGATGATCGTCTCGGAGATGTCCACGCCGAAGGTGTTCCAGCTCGACCAGCCCATGAGCGGACGGAGCTTCGGATCGCGCGCAGGCGGAATCGTCGCTGCGTCCAGGAGACGTGCCGCGCGCGCGGCGACCTCGTCGCGGCTCGCGCCCTCCAGGCGGGACGGGTTCACGTACGCCTTGCCGGCGGCGAGGTCGATGCGGATGCGCTTGTCGCATTTCGGGCAGTCCCGGAACTCGACGCGGGAATCTGCGGCGTGGGTGGTTGCCGCCAGCGCGGCGACAAGAAAAGTCAGGCAGGTTGGCTTCTTCATGTGCGTGTCCGTTTTGTCGTTTTATAGGGAAACTAGTATACCATACT
>CAMNLN010000081.1 GCA_946543025.1 uncultured Verrucomicrobiota bacterium | reverse complement strand
GCCTTCAGAAGCTTTCGGAGGGCGGCAAGCTGCGCGGGATCGCCGATGACGGAGACGACGTCGTCGGGCTCGAAGCACCAGGTCGGGCCGGGGTTGCGGAACTTCTCCTCGCCGCGCGCCACGCTGACGATGCTCGCGCCCGTCTTCGCGCGGACGTCGAGCGAGCGGATCGTCTCGCCGACGGCGGGCGAGCCTGCCGGGATGGTCAAGTGCGAGTAGAAGTCGCCGGGGACGGTGAGCGTGGTGACGGCGGACGGGCGGGCGCGCGTACGCCGTTTTTCCGCCTTGAGCGCCTCGTTGAAGCGGTAGCCCGCCGCGCGGCCGAGGCGCTGGAACCGCTTCCAGCCGATCACGGCCACGGCTACGAGCACGCCGAGGATGGCGAGACGCAAGGGCGGCTCGTCCGGCTGCAGGTTCACGTTCAGGAGGACGATCTCCGCGAACGCGAGCGCGAGAACGGCCATCAGCACGATCCACGTGACGAGCTGATAGGCGGCGGCCTTCCAGCGCTTCGGCTGGCGCGTGCCGGTGAGGACGGCGGCGACGTCGCGGCCCAGGGAACGGGCGAGGCTGGCCATCGGCGCAAGCATGGAGATGCAGAAGAGGTTGGCGGCGAGGCAGAAGAAGGCGCGCTTGTGCGCCTCGAAGAAGCGCGAGAAGGTGGAGTAGTTCTGGCTGTCCAGCACGCCGGCCACCACGCATACGCACAGGTTGAGCGCGGCGAGGACGGCAATCCAGAGGACGCGGCTGCGCAGGTGCTGCTGGAGCTGGGAGGGGACGCGCGCCGTGCGGAAGCGCATGAGCCAGTCCTGGTAGGCGGCGATCCAGCCGCGCAGGCGCGTGGGCAGGTGCGCCTCGAGCCAGTCGCCTACGGGGTCCGAGATGCGCAGCATCGTCGGGTTGAGGCAGGTGGTGATGAGCGACACGCCCACGACGATCTGGTACATGGGGCTGTCGGCGTCGCCCGTCTGGCTGATGTACATGAGCGCCACCATGTAGGCGAACTCGCCGATCTGCGCGAGGCCGAAGCCGGTCTGGACGGCGTCCTTTATCTTCTGCCCGGTGAGGATGGACATCGTGAAGCAGTTGAAGCACTTGCCGCCCAGCACGAGGATCGTGAGGCCCAGGATCGGCGCCCAGTTCCGCGCGCACGCGACGGGATCGACGAGCAGGCCGATGGTGACGAAAAAGACGGCGGCGAACGTGTCGCGCAACGGCGCGGCGAGGTCGTGCAGGCGCTGGCGCACGTCGCTGGATGCGCCGAGAATCCCGACGAGGAACGCGCCGAGGGCGAGCGAGTAGTCGAACTTGAAGGCGACGAACGAGACGAAGAAGCAGCAGCCGAGGAGGGTGAGCAGGAGCGCCTCGTCGTCCTTCATCCGGGCGACGCCGTTCAGGAGGCGCGGCACGAGGATGAGGCCGAACACGATCACGCCCGTGAAGAACGCGAGCAGGCCGCCGAGCGAGAGGCCCACGGCGCCCGCGCTCATGCCCTTGCCGTGCGCGACGCCGGTGACGAGGGCGATGATGCCCACGCAGAAGATATCCTCGCAGATGGTCGAGCCGAAGATGTAGCGGACGAACGGACGGTCGCTCCATTTCAGTTCCTCGATCGTCTTGGCGAGAAGGGTGGTGGCCGAGTCGCAGACGGCCGCGCCGAGGAAGAGGCTCTGCACGCCGTTCCAGCCGAGGATGCGCGTGCCCACGGTGTAGCCCAGCCAGATCATCATCGCCGTGTCGAAGAGCGCCGTGGGGACCGTGACGTGCTTTACCTTCTTCATGTCGCCCGCGCTGAACTCGAGGCCGAGCGTGAACATGAGGAAGACGATGCCGAGCTGGCCGATGGTGGTGATGGACTTGGCGTCCGCCAGGAGAGAACCGCCCCACGTGTGCTCGCTCAGGAGGATGCCGGCGAACAGATACCCGATCACCTTCGGCCAGCGAAGGCGCGTGAAGACGATCGTGACGAGTCCGACAACGGCCATGAGGACCGCCAGATCCTGGAAGAAGAAGCTTTCGGTCATGACGGGTATTGTATCATCTTTGGCCTGTCGCCGCCCGCGAAAAGGACGAATTCTTTGCACTTGCATGACGATGGGGGGTGTGATAGGATTTTCGCACCGTTTTCGAGGGAAAACATGACGAGCAAGAACTTCATTCAGACGAGGGACGTGCGATGGGAGACGTGTTTGGCGAGTACGCCTGGCAGGTAAGGTCCTACGAGTGCGGGCCGGACGGCGCGGCGACGCTGCCGACCATCTGCAACTACCTGCAGGAGGCAGCCGGCCTAAACGCGGAGGCGCTTGCATTCTCGAAGTCCGATTTCGCAGCCGCCGGCGAGAACATCTCGTGGGTGCTTACGCGCCTCAAGGTGCGCATAGCCCGCTATCCGAAGTGGGCAGAGAGCGTCCGCATCCTCACCTGGCCGCGCGGCGGGCGGCGGATCGTCGCCTGGCGCGACTTCGTCCTCCTCGACGACGCGGGCGCGGAGTACGGGCGCGCCACGAGCGAGTGGATGCTGATCGACCTTTCCTCGCGCAAGCTGGTGCCGATTCCCGAAAGCGTGTTTGCGGCGGCGAATGACGTGCGTCCGCCTGTCTTCGGCGACGAGCCGTTCGCGAAGTTGCGCTGGGACTGCCGCGAGGTGCCGGAGCCCCAGCAGTTCCGTGCCCGGCGCGGCGACATCGACATGAACGGGCACGTGAACAACGTCCATTACGTCGAATGGCTTTTGGAGGGATTGCCGGACGGGCGGACGGCGTGCCGCGACCTGGATGTGACGTTCAAGTCGGAGACGCTCGTCGGCGAAGAGGTGCGGGCGGAGGCCGTCGAGGTGGAGCCGGGCGTCTTCGTCCATCGCATCTCGTCGATCGACGGGCGCGACCATGTCCTTGCGCGCACGGCAGGCGTGTGCCCCTGAATTTCAAGAACAAGAAAGGAACAAGAATCGCATGAAGCAGACACGGCGTACGTTCATCAAGGCCTGCGCGGCGGCAAGCTGCGCGGGGGCGTTCGGCATCGTCGGGCGCGCCGAGGCGGGCGCGGGGGACGTCTATCCCGGCTGGAAGCCGGGCGAGCTGGACCTGCACTTCGTCTACACGGGTTGCGGCGAGAACATGTTCTACCGCCTGCCGGACGGCACGGCCATCCTGAACGATACGGGCGACTTCTACCGTCCGCGCGACCTGAAGCACATACCGCTCCTGCCGTCGCCCGAGCGTCTCGGCGGCGAATGGATGAGCCGCTACGTGCAGCGCGTCTATCCAGAGAAGGTCATCGACTACCTGATGTTCTCCCACTGGCACGCCGACCACATCGGGCAGGCTATCTTCGACAAGCCGGAAACGCCCGGCGCGGCCTACCGCTACAAGACCTTCGCGGACGGCTCGCGCGGAAACGGGTTCATGTGCGTGGCGCAGGACTTCGGCTTCAAGCGCTACTTCGACCACCAGTATCCCGCGCGCGGCATGTACAAGACGCAGGACGCGTCGATGGCCCTGCTTGCGCCGTGGGTGGAGGCGCAGAAGAAAAGGGGGTTGATCTGCGAGCCGTTCAAGGTAGGCGCGCTCAACCAGATCGCCCTCCAGCGCGATCCCGGCAAATACACGGACTTCTCGATCCGCAACGTTTGCGCGAACGGCCGCCTGTGGGACGGCAAGGACGGCGCGCGCGACCTGGTGGGCGAGTACGCGGCGAAGACAGGCCGGGACCGCATCGACCAGAACACGCTCTCGCTCGGGTTCGTGATGCAGTACGGCAAGTTCCGCTTCTGGACCGGCGGCGACACCCAGAACATCCCGGCCTCGAAGAAGAACAAGAAGGATCCGGGCCTTGCCTACGAGGACATGGTTGGTGCGTGCGTGGGGCCGGTGACGCTCTGCAAGATGAACCACCACGGCTGCTCGAACGCGATGAGCGAGGCGTTCGTGCGCGCCGTCAGGGCGCAGGCGTACGTCTCGTGCATCTGGTGCCCGGGGCAGGTCCACGAGACGACGCTCACGCGCATGGCTTCGCCGGAAATCCATCCCGGCTGCGCGCCGCTGATCCTGCCCAACCTGATGCCCCAATGCCAGATCGACCGCTACCAGGGGCGCGACTTCATGAAGAACATCGCGACGAAGGGACCGGCGCACGTGGTGGTGAAGGTCCTGCCCGGCGGCGACACCTACCGCGTCTACCTGCTGGAGGCACACGACGAGTCGATGCGCATCCTCTCCCGCTTCGACCGCCGCGCCTAGCGTACAGGGCAAAGCAACGTCGAACGCTGCCCCTACCCATGGGTTGTGGCGGTAGGGACGGCGTTCCATCGCCGTCCGTTTTTCTAGTTAGACCGCCGCCTGATGGCCAATTGTGCGGCCGGAGGGGATTTGCTACAATGCCTGCATGAAAAATCAGCTTTGTTTTCTGCTGGTCCTGTCCGGCGCGATGGCGGTTGCCGCCGCGCAACCTTTGTTCGAGATGCCGTTCAGCGTGATCGGCACGGGCGGCGAGAGCGAGCGCCGCGAGTCGGAGCCGGTGGAGCTCGCGCCGGGGGCTACTTACCTCTTCTCCTTCGCGGCGCGCCGGGCGAGCGGGTCGGGATGCGTCGTGACGGGCCCGGGCTGCGCGAACGTGGACTGGTACTTCCAGGATCCCGTCTCCGCCGTGCGGCAGTTCGTCTTCCGTACGCCGACGGGGAAGCCGCGCAAGGAGAGGTTCCACCTCGGCGGCTGGCACATGAAGGGTGAGATGGTCTTCGAGGCGGCGTCCTGCCGCCCCGTGAAGGCCGTGTGGAACACGCAAGGCGGACTGACGCTCGGGCACGGCGAGGCGGTGGACGGCAACCGCTATTCGTTCACGTCGCAGATGAACAGCGCGGGACGGAACGACTCGCGCACGCTCCTCTCGCACACGGCGGGCTACAACACCCAGCGCTGGTGCGTCTCGGGCGGGCAGCACGTCACTTATCGCCACGCGCTCGACGGGCGGCGCTTCCTCTCGGGCAGGGCGACGGTCTGCTGCGGCTACCACGTGCAGGGCGGTATCGACATCGAGGCGTCGGCGGACGGCGCGACGTGGACCGCGGTCGGTGCGCTCACGAACACGGGCACGGCCGTCATCGACCTGCCGGCTGCGCTCTTCCCGGCCGCCGCGGTGCAGGTGCGCATCGTCGGCCTGCCAAAGACCACGCTGCAGGTGTACGGCTATTCGTTCGACGGCACGTTTGACGGCACGCCCGCGTGCGCGCTCGGTTCCACCAAGTACCTGGACGCGACGACGGGCGAGCTGATGGAGCAAATCCGCGCGTCCACATATTATGACGAGGACTACGGCGAGCGGCTGGCGACGGCAGACGGGGCGATCTTCTGGCGTACCTCTTCCGCGCGCAAGGTGCCGCCGCGGCGCCGTCCGCCCGAGGCGACGGCCACCGACGGGCTCGTGATCCGCACGGCGGCAAACGAGGCCGAGGCCGTGCAGCTCGTGGTCTTCGCAAAGGACGAACTGAAGAACGTGCGCGTAGCGCTCGCGGGCGATCTCGCGTTGGGGGCGGCGCGCATTCCGGAGGCGGCGGTGGACATCCGCCGCGTAGGGTACGTGCACGTAACGCAGCCGACGGACGATTCGGGATGCCGCGCCTGGTGGCCCGACCCGCTGCTGCCGCAGGATGCGGACGGCTGTACGGTGGCGGCGAGCGAGAACCAGCCGTTCCGCGTGCGCGTGAAGCCGCCTAAGGGGACGCCGAAGGGCATCTATCGCGGTGCGCTCGTCGTCACGTCGTCGCGCGGCCGGCAGGAGATTCCGCTGACGGTGGAGGTGTTCGGGTTCACGTTGCCCGACGCGATGACGTGCGAGACTGCGTTCGGCTTCTCGGCGAGCACGGTGTTCAGCTATCACCGCCTGAAGAACATCGAGCAGAGGCGTCTGGTGCTGGACAAGTACCTGCGGGTCCTTGCGGACAACCACATTTCGCCCTACGACCCCGCGCCCCTCGACCATTGGACGGTGAAATGGAAGGGCCTCAAGGAGAATCCGCGCACGGCGACGCCGGTGTTCGACTGGACCGCGTGGGACGCGGCGATGGAGAAGGCGTTCAACGAGTACCACTTCACGACGATGCGCTTCGGCGTCGCGGGCCTGGGCGGCGGCACGTTCCACGCGCGCACCGAGCCGTCCTACATGGGCTATCCCGCCACAAACGAGCTGTATCACGTGCTGATGGCGAAGTACCTCGGCGGCATCGAGGCGCACCTGCGCGAGAAGGGTTGGCTCGACAAGATCTACATCTACTGGTTCGACGAGCCCTCCCCTCGCGACTACGAGTTCGTGATGAACGGATTCCGCACGCTCAAGCGCCATGCGCCGGGGCTCCGCCGGATGCTCACCGAGCAGCCCGAGGCCGAGCTGCTGGGCGGGCCGAACCTGTGGTGCCCGCTCACGCCGCACCTGCACACGGCCGACGAGCCGAAGTGCCGTGCGGCGGGCGACCGCTTCTGGTGGTACGTGTGCTGCGGGCCGAAGGCGCCGTACGTGACGGAGTTCATCGACCATCCCGGCGTGGAGATGCGCCTCTGGTCGTGGCAGACGTGGAAGGAGAACGTGCACGGTCTCCTGATCTGGGCGACGACGTACTGGACGAGCGGGGCGGCCTATCCTGACGCGCCGCAGAATCCCTACGAGGATCCGATGAGTTGGACGAGCGGGTACTCCACGCCGAAGGGCACGAAGCGCCCGTGGGGCAACGGCGACGGTCGCCTTGTCTATCCGCCGCGCGCAGCGGCGAACGGACGCCCGTCCGCGCCCGTCCTTGACGATCCCGTGCCGACCTTCCGCCTGGAGATGCTGGGCGACGGCATCGAGGATTACGAGTACTTCGCGATGCTCAAGCGCCGTCTCGCGACGGCCACGCCCGAGCAGAAGGCGAAGTACGCGCCGCTTCTCGCGGTGCCGGAGACGGTCACGAAGTCGATGACCGAGTTCGCGATCGATCCCGCGCCGATCGAGTCGCACCGCGTCAGGCTCGCCCGCGCGCTCGAGGCGTTGGCGGAGTGACAGTCCAGACATTTGCATTCGGGGCTTGCCGTCCGGCGGCGGAAAGGGTAGAATACATTTCGACGTTTCATTCTAACCAAGGAGCAACAATGACGAAGAAGACGATTTTGGGTGCGACGGCCGCGGTGGCCGTCGCGGCAATGATGGCAGGCTGCCGGAGCGGCTCGGCTTGCTGCGACAAGAAAGGATGCGATAAGATGACGAACCAGGAGTTCTACGACGGCGGCACGTTCGACGAGAACGGCATCAACAGGGGCGGCAAGTTCAATGCCGCGAAGGCTTCGGAGGCGTACTTCGAGATGTTCCGCAAGTTCGGCTATCCGGTGTTCCCGGCGTTCACCGGCGAGGTGAAGCCGAACGACGGGCACGGTTTCTGGGCCGTCGACTTCGCGAAGGGCGACTTCGTGAAGTACGGCATGGGCGGCGTGATCTGGGTGAACGAGATCCGCGAGGAGTACTTCGGGCACGACATCTACCTGCTGCCCGGCCAGGCCATCGCCGAACACCGCCACATGCCCACGCACATCAAGACGAAGGACGAGTGGACGGGCAAGGTGTTCGAGAAGGACCTCCCCTGCAAGATGGAGAGCTGGCTCGTGCGCCACGGCTGGGTGTGGGGCTTCACCACCGAGGGCGAGCCCAACCTCGACAAGTATCCCGAGGTCAAGGCGAAGCTCTCCGCGCTCCTCTTCGAGAAGGATCCCAAGACGGGCAAGCAGTTCCTCAACTGCGTGCACGTGGAGAAGTGGACGGCCGACGGCGTGGCGCACAAGCTCGCCAAGGACGAGAGCTGGCACTTCATGATGGGCGGCGACGAGGGCGCCATCGTGAGCGAGTTCGCGAACTACCATGACGGCGCCGGCTTGCGTTTCAGCGTGCCGGGCGTGGGGTTTTGAGAATGAAAAGTGAAGAGTTGAAGACTGCGAGGAAATGACAATGGAAAAGACGTACATGCACACCGGCATTCCGGTGGCCGAGAAGATGGACGGAATGTCCTACATGGAGGGCCTGAAGGTCTGGATCTGCAACAACGACGAGTACAAGATCGAGTATCTGTACTGGGAGAAGAACACGCCGGCCGCCTGGCGCATGATCGCCGAGACGCATGTCGCCTATAAGGTGGCGGACGTCCAGGCGGCCGTCGACGAGGCCGTCGCCGCCGGCGCGGACGTGCTGCTGCCGAAGTACTCGCTCGGCGGCACGTGCGCGATCGCGTACGTGGGCTTCAAGAACGGCCCGCAGGTTGAGTTTTTCCAGGATTGACGACGGAGACGACCATGGCAATGAAGAAGTTCATCAACGATCCGGCGAACCTCACGGCCGAGCTGCTTGACGGCCTCGTGCAGTGCTACCCGGACAAGCTGGCGCTCGCGAAAGAGAAGATCGTGGTGCGCGCGAACCCGAAGCCGGCCGACAAGGTGGCGATCGTTACGCTCGGCGGCACGGGCCACGAGCCGGCGCTCGAGGGCTTCGTGGGCGAGGGCATGCTGGACGCGTCCGTGGCCGGCGACATCTTCGCGGCGCCCGGCGGCGAGAAGGTGTTCGAGGCGCTGGAGCTGCTGAACCGGCCGGCCGGCGTGCTGCTGGTCACGCTCAACCACAACGGCGACCGCATGAGTGCGAACAAGGCGATGCGCAAGGCGCAGAAGGCGGGCCTGAACGTGAAGGAGATCGTGATCCACGAGGACATCGCGCAGGGTCCGCACGCCCCCATCGAGGACAAGCGCGGCCTCGGCGGCTGCATCCCGTTCATCAAGGTGGTCGGCGCCGCCGCGGAGGAAGGGAAGAGCCTTGACGAGATCGTCGCGCTCGGCGAGAAATTCAACGAGGGCATCGCCACGCTCTCCGTGGCGCTCAAGACAGCCACCCATCCTCAGAACGGGCAGGAGATCGGCTCGATCGACGAGGACAAGATGGAAGTGGGCATGGGCCAGCACGGCGAAGGCGGCGGCGGCGTGATGCCGGTGAAGACCGCCGACGAGACGGCCGCGCTCATGATCAAGAGCCTCGTCGAGGCGACGGGCCTGAAGAGCGGCGACAAGGCGTTCCTCGCCATCAACGGCTCGGGCGCCACCACGCTCATGGAGATGCTTATCGTCTACCGCGCGGCCAAGAAGGAGCTGGAGGCGCTCGGCGTCTCGGTGCTCCCCGGCAAGTGCACGGAGCTGCTCACCGTCCAGGAGATGGCCGGCTTCCAGATGATCCTCTGCAAGTGCTGTGACGCGTGCGCGAAGTATCTTGCCGCGCCGTCGGACACGCCGTACTGGACGACGCGCTAGGCGGCGCAGGCGCACGGAGGCTGGCTTGCGGTGTTCAGGACGGGCGTGAACTTCATCGACGGCATCTCCGTCGAGGTGACGCGCAAGCGGATTCGCCGTATCAACCTCCATGTGGGGAGAGATGGACGCGTCCATCTCTCCGTCCCTTTCTGGGGGGCGACGATCGCCGAGGGCGAGGCGTTCCTCCGCAGCAAGTGGAAATGGGTGGTGGAGACGCGCGCCCGGCTGCTGTCCAGCCCCGCCCGCGCGCCCGTCTCGTCCGAGATGCGCGTTGCGCTCGGCGGGCTCCTCGGCGAGCTCCACGGGCGGTGGTCTGTCGTGCTGGGCGAGCCGGGCGTCACGTGGGGGGTGCGGGCGATGAAGACGCTCTGGGGGTCCTGCAACTGGCGCAAGCGGCATGTGACGTACAACCTCGACCTCGCGCGCGAACCGCGCGAGCTTGTCGAATACGTGGTGGTTCACGAGCTGACGCATCTGCGCGCGCACGACCACGGACCTTCGTTTCAGGCGCTCATGGATGCGCGGTTGCCGGACTGGCGGATTCGGCGCAGAGGATTGAGACATGGCGGGTGACGGAAAAGAACTGTACCTGATCGGCATGCTGGCGGTGGCCGGCGTGCTGTCCTTCCTGCTGCGCGCGGCGCCGTTCCTGCTGTTTGGGCGCGGCAAGGAGCCGCCTCCGGTGGTGCGCTATCTGGGGCGGGTCCTGGCGCCGGCCGTCATCGCGATGCTCGTGGTCTATTGCTTCGTGGGATATGTGAAGGACGGCTGCCTCGCGTCACCGCTCCATGGCGGCGCGGAACTTGCCGCCGCCGCGTTGACCGTGGGGCTGCACCTTTGGCGGCGAAACCCGCTCCTCTCCATCGCGGCGGGGACGGCGCTCTACATGACGCTTGTGGCGTGAGGACAGCCGAAAAAAAGGAGAAAAGAAATGAGAACAGTGACGCAAACCGGATTCAGGCGCTTGGCTTGGACGTTTGTTCTGATGGTGTGCGGATCGGCGTACGGATCGCATGTCATCGAGGCCGAACAGTTCGCGGACCAGGGCGGATGGGTGGTCGATTCGCAGTTCATTGACCAGATGGGATCGAGCTTCCTGCTCGCGCACGGCATGGGCAAGCCCGTGGCCGACGCGACGACCACGTTCGACTGTCCGGCGGCGGGCACCT
This sequence comes from uncultured Verrucomicrobiota bacterium, assembly GCA_946543025.1. Lineage (GTDB taxonomy): Bacteria > Verrucomicrobiota > Kiritimatiellia > RFP12 > UBA1067 > RUG572. The sequence goes on along the minus strand of CAMNLN010000081.1, from coordinate 1,622 downwards.
ACCACGTGTGGGCGCGCACGCGCAACTGGACGGCGCCGTGGAGCGAGTACGCGGCCGGCACGTTCACGATCAAGGTGAACGGCGCGGAGCTGCCGAACGCCCTCGGGCGCGGCACGGGCGATTGGCAGTGGCAGAAGGCCGGCGAGGTGAAACTTGAGAAGGGCGCTGCCACAATCGCCCTGCACGACCTCACCGGTTTCGACGGACGATGCGACGTGGTGTGTCTTTCGCCGGTGGACGGCACCCCGGTGATGCCAGTCGTCAAACTGGCGCCTCCATGTCGCGTGACGGCCGACCTGGTGGTGTGCGGCGGCGGCATCGCGGGCACGTGCGCGGCGATCTCGGCGGCGCGCCTGGGTCTGAAGGTGGCGCTTGTGCAGGACCGCCCGATGCTCGGCGGCGCGAATTCGAGCGAGGTGCGCGTGCACTTGGGCGGGTTCATGAACCTGGGGCCGTACCCGCGTCTCGGCGACGTGGTGGCGGAGATCGGCCCTGCGAAGGGCGGCAACGCCCAGCCGGCCGAACGGTACGAAGACCGGCGCAAGCTTGACGCGGTGGCCGCCGAGAAGAATATCCAGCTCTTCCTCAACACGCGCGTGCGGTGGGTGAGCAAGGAGGGCGATCGCATCGCGTCGGTGACGGGACAGGACGTGGTGACGGGGGCGCGCACCGTTTTCGAGGCGCCGCTCTTCGCGGACTGCACGGGCGACGCCAACGTCGGATTCCTCGCCGGGGCGGATTTCCGCATGGGCCGCGAGTCGAAAGCCGAGACGGGCGAGGAGATGGCGCCCGAGAAGGCGGACAAGATGACGATGGGCGCGAGCGTGCAGTGGTACACGAAGGACATCGGCGGCCCCGTCGCGTTTCCCGCCGAGCCGTGGATGATCGCGTTCAATGAGCAGAACTGCGAACACGGCCTGCGCGGCGACTGGGACTGGGAGACGGGCATGATGCGCGACCAGATCTCCGAGTTCGAGCGCATCCGCGACTACGGGATGCTCGTCGTGTACTCCAACTGGTCCTTCCTGAAGAACAAGTCCGCGAAGCGCGCGAAGTACGCGAACCGTGCGTTCGAGTGGGTGGCGTACGTGGCGGGCAAGCGCGAGAGCCGCCGCCTGATGGGCGATCACGTTCTCACGCAGCAGGACGTGTTCGACTTCGTGCCGTATCCCGACGGCACGTGCTGCACCACGTGGGCGATCGACCTGCACTACCCGATGCCGCGCAATACGAAGCATTACGACGGCGAGCCGTTCCGCTCCATCTGTACGCACAACAAGCACTACGCCTACCCGATCCCGTACCGGTGCCTCTATTCGCGGAACGTGGCGAACCTCTTCATGGCGGGACGCAACATCTCGGTGACGCACGTGGCGTTGGGGACGACGCGCGTGATGCGCACCACGGGCATGATGGGCGAGGTGGTGGGCATGGCCGCGCGCGTGTGCAAGGACCACGGGTGCCTGCCGCGCGGCGTGTACGAATCCCATCTCGACGAGCTGAAGGCGCTGATGGCGAAGGGTGTGGGCACGGGCAAGCCCCAGCCGCCGCAGAACTACAACAGGGGCGCGCTCATTCCCGGCACGCCGACCGGCAAGTCCAAGAAGTAAAGCAATCGCGCT
>CAMNLN010000080.1 GCA_946543025.1 uncultured Verrucomicrobiota bacterium | reverse complement strand
CGACATCCCGCCGAACTCCGCGCCGGAGACGTTGCCCTTGCCAAGGAACGTGACCGCGTGCGCGCCGGAAAGCGTCGCCACGCTCTTGTAGCTGAAAGCGCCTCGGGTGGACGTTTCGAGATCCATGCGCCCGCACGTGGCGATGGCCGCGTCGCCGTCCAAGACGATCCGCCCGAACGCCTTGTTTCTGAAGTGCGTGTTTCCCACGCTGTTCGTGATCGTGCCGAAGCCGTTGAATCCCGTTCCCGCGACATGGAGGATCACGTCGTGCGTGATCGTGTCGCGCGGGTCGCAGTCGGCATCGGTTTGCAACGTGTTCGGATAGTTGATGTCGAGCGTACCGCCGTCGATGGTGACGACCGTGTCCGCCGCGCCGAGGGCGCGGGAGCCGCAGTTAGCACCGAGCTTGAGGATGCCGTTCGAGATCAGGACGCCGCCCGTTCCCTGGTAGCCGTCGCCGTCCACCGTGAGCGTGCCCGCGCCCGTCTTGACGAGACTCACGGGGCCGGACACGCGGCCCGTCCACGTCACGTCGTCGGCAAGGTCGAGCGTAAGCGTCGCCGCCGTCTCCGACGAGTTCTCGAACGTCTCGTCGCCGGTCAGCACCGTGACCGTCATGTCCGCGCCGCCCAGATCGACGGCAGCCCAAATACCCAACGCCGAAAGCGCGGCAAGTCCGAACACAAGTCTCTTCATGATTTCACCTGACACCTTTTCTGCCGGACGCAGACATCGTCCGTACAACAAACTGATTCGTGACATGATTGAAAAAATTTTAGCAAAGCTTTCCGTCGCCTGTCAAACCGACGGAAGTTTGGTATAATACGGATGTTTCTACAAGCAAGGACACCCACATGGTCTATCCAGAACTGCCCCATGACGTCAACTCGCCGACGCATCCCGTCTCGGCGATGGACTACATGCCCGTGGAGCCGCTCCGCGCGCTCCAGCTGCACCGCCTCCAGTGGACGGTGAAGTACGCCTACGAGCGCGTGCCGCTTTTCCGCAAGCGCTGCGACGAGCGCGGCGTCAGGCCCGAACACGTCAAGACGCTCGCCGACATCAAGCTGCTTCCCTTCTCGAAGAAGGTCGACTTGCGCGACGAGTACCCGATGGGCCTCAGGGGCGCGCCGATGGACGAGATCGTGCGCTTCCACTGCTCGTCGGGCACCACGGGCAAGCCCATCTGCATCCCGAACACGATGCAAGACATCGAGGTGTGGAAGAACGGCGCGATGCGCTGCCTCACGATGTACGGCATCCGCGCGGGCGACGTCATCCAGGTGGCCTACGGCTACGGACTCTTCACGGGAGGCCTCGGCCTCCACTACGGCGGCGAAGGCCTCGGTTGCGCCGTGCTGCCCATCTCGGGCGGCAACACCGAGCGCCAGATCATGCTCATGCGCGACCTCGGCGTCACCGCCATCGCCGCCACGCCGTCCTACTTCCTGCGTATCATGGACGAGGCGAAGAAGCAAGGCGTCGATTTCCGCCGCGACACGAAGCTCCGCCACGGCATCTTCGGCGCCGAACCGTGGACCGACGAAATGCGCGAGACGATCGAGCGCGAGACCGGCATCATCGCCCACGACATCTACGGGCTCACCGAGATCGCCGGCCCGGGCGTTGCCGGGGCCTGTCCCCACCGCACGGGCCTCCACATCTGGGAAGACCACTTCTATCCGGAGATCATCGACCCCGACACGCTCGAGCCCTTGCCCGACGGCGAGCTGGGCGAGCTTGTCTTCACCACCATCTCCCGCTGCGGCACGCCGATGATCCGTTACCGGACGCGCGACCTTACGCGCCTGCACACGGAAAAATGTCCGTGCGGGCGCACGATGCGCGTGATGGACCGCGTCTCCGCCCGCTCGGACGACATGCTCATCATCCACGGCGTGAACGTCTTCCCCGGCCAGATCGAGGCCGGCCTCCTGCGCGTCCCCGAAGTCGCGCCGCACTACCAGATCGTCCTCGAGTCCACCGACACGCTCGACCGCTTCGAGATCAAGGTGGAAGTCACGCCCGAGGCGTTCTCCGACGACATCCGCCACCTCGAGGATCTGCGCAAGCGCGTCCTCGACGCCGTCAAGTCGATCATCGGCCTCACGCCGAAGATCAGCCTCGTCGAACCCAACACCCTGCCGCGCTCCGAGGGCAAGATCAAGCGCGTGATCGATAACAGGAGGAAGTAAAATGACCATCAAGCAGTTGAGCGTTTTTCTCGAGAACCGGCCCGGACATCTGGCCGAGACCTGCCGTACGCTCGCCGAGGCAAAAGTGAGCATCATCACGCTTTCTCTCGCCGACACGCGCGAGTTCGGCATCGTGCGCATGATCGTCGACAACTGGGAGAAGGCCCGCGACGTCCTCACGGCCAAGGGCCGCGTCGTCAACGTGCGCGACGTGGTCGCCGTCACGGTGCCCGACCGCCCCGGCGGCATGGCGGAAGTGCTGACCGCCCTCGACGCGGCGAAGGTGAACGTGGAGTACAGCTACGCCTTCGCGTTCCACCACGGCGAGAAGGCCGTCCTCGTTTTCCGCTTCGAGGACAACGCCAAGGCTGTCGCGGCCCTCTCCGCCGCCGGCATCGACGTCCTCGCCTTCGCGGACATCCTCACCGACGCGAAATAGGAAAGTCAAATGAAACGGCTCGCGCTCATGGCCGGCGTCTCACTGATCGTCGGCACTGTTTTTGCTTTCTTTAACGGCCTGACGGCGGACATGGCGTCGCTTTGCCGCCTCTCCGACGCGCGGACGCGTTCGATCAGCCCGGAAAACTTCACCGGCGCGCGCAACGCGGGCGCGCTGGCCGATCCCGTCGTGGACAAGGACAAGCGCAACGTCGCCAACGCGTCAGGTTGCGCGCGCGAGCTCGGCAAGGGGTGGAAGGTCAACCCGTTCGTCAAGATCAAGCCAGGCGAGACTCTGACGCTCGCGGACATCGAGGGGCAGGGCGCGATCCAGCACATCTGGATGACGCCCACCAAGCTCTGGCGGCACTCTATCATCCGCATGTACTGGGACGACGAGAAGGAACCGTCGGTGGAATGTCCCGTGGGCGACTTCTTCGCAAGCGCCTACAACAAGTACGCGCAGGTGTCGTCCCTCGCCGTCTGCGTAAACCCCGGCAGCGCCTTCAACTGCTACTGGCTCATGCCCTTCCGCCGCCGCGCGCGCATCACGATGGAAAACGTCGGCAAGGAAGAGATGCGCCTCTACTACCAGATCGACTATGCGCTCACCGACATACCGGCCGACGCCGCCTACTTCCACGCGCAGTTCCGCCGCTCGAACCCGACGCAGGGATCCGTCCACACGCTCGTCGACGGCATCAATGGCAAGGGGCATTACGTGGGCACGTACGTCGCGTGGCGCGTACACGACACGGGCTGGTGGGGCGAAGGCGAGATCAAGTTTCACCTCGACGGCGAGGAGAATCCCACCATCTGCGGCACGGGCACGGAGGACTACTTCTGCGGCTCGTACAACTTCGAGATCGGCGGCCGCGCCAAGTACCGCGAGTTCACCACGCCCTACACCGGACTCGCCCAGGTGATCAAGCCGGAGGACCCGAAGAACTTCACCTCGTTCGGCCTCTACCGCTGGCACGTCACCGACCCCATCCGCTTCGAGAAAGGCCTGAAGGTGACAATCCAGGACCTCGGCTGGAAGGCGCACGGACTCTACAACGCGCAGGCGTCCGACATCGCCTCCACCACGTTCTGGTACCAGGCGGAGCCGCATGCCCCCTTCCCGAAGCTGCCGGCTGCGGACGAACTTGTCAACAGTCCGTAAAGGAAGCCTACTCCCAAAGCTTGCGGATGGTCGCGAGGCTCGCCTTCAGTTCGTCGGCCGTCACGGGCGCGTGCGGCTCGAAGACGCGCAGGATATCGCGCTTGGCGAGCGGCGCCAGCGCGGCGAAGTCTACCTTGCCCCAGCCCGGCTGGCGGTGGTCGTCGTGGAAGTCCTTCACGTCGTTCAGGTGCATGCCGCAGACATGGTCTGCCACGCGCATGGCGATGGCGGTCGCGCCGTCGGACCACTTGTGGCATTCCCTCACGCGGGCATGGCCCGTGTCGAACCACAGCCGCACCGGAGCGTCCGCGTAGTCCTTCATCAGCGCCTCCGCCTCCTCGACGTTCGGGAAGCCCTCCAGTCGCGGAAGGTTCTCAAGCGCAAGCGTCACGCCCGCCTTCTGGAAGTCGGGCAGAAGAACGTCAAGTTCCTTGCGGAAAAGATCCAGCAACTTGCGCCCGCGCTTCCGCCGTCGCGCCATGGCCTTGGCGAGATACTTCACGTAGACGGGACGGTCCGGATCCGCCTTTCCGTCCTTGAGCGTGAGAAGTTTGCGCAACACCTCGCTGTCAAGGTTGACGAGCCAGCCGTCGAGGTCCGCGTAACCCGCGTGCGTCACCACCACCTTCGCGCCGAGGTCTTTCGCGCACGCGAGGGTCTTTTTCAGAAGGATGCGCGCGAGGGCACGCTCGTCCGCATCACGCGAGGCGAGCCGATGCAGCTCCGGATGGCCGCTCGGCGCGCCCAGCGGCACGGGGCAGTACGCATGGATGGAATCGACGGGCATCTGATCGAGACGGCTCTTGAAACCTGCGATCTGCTCGGGCTGCGTACGAAAACCGAGCTCAAGGGCATCGAAACCGAGCGCCAGCGCCTCGTCGGCGATGGCGGCGCCGTCGTCCAGCCGGTCGTTGTTCCAGTTCGTGGAGAGTGTGAATCTCATGCGGGCGTCATTATACCACAAGACCGACCGCCGCGCCGAGAGCCAGACCCCAGAGCGGCGAGAAACGGCGCGTCAAGGTGATGAGGAGCGTGACCACAAATACGGTGCACGCCGACGGACTGAACGACAGGTCGCCAAGCGAACAGACGTCCGCCGCGCCGAAGCACTCGAGCGCCAGCATGACGCCGGCGGCCGTCACGAAGCCGGCCACGAGCGGGCGCAACACCGCAAATACGCGCTGCGTCCACGGGCTTTCCCGATGCCGCTCGAACCAACCGCCGCCGAAATGGACGCCGATCACGCTCGGGAGCGTCACGGAGAGCGTCGCGAAGAGCGAGACGAGGGCGGCGGCCCACCACGGATGGCCCTGCATCTCCGCCACGCGATAGCCTACGAAGGTGGCCGTGTTGACGCCGATCGGCCCCGGCGTCATCTGCGCGATGCCGAGGATATCCATGAACTGCGCGTTCGTGAGCCAGCCGCGCCCGATCATCTCCTGCTGCACGAGCGAGATGATTGCGAGCCCGCCGCCGAGCGTGAAGAGGCCGATCTTGAAGAACGAGAAGAAGATGTCTGCCAGCAGCTTCAGCATCCCGCGCCTCCCTTCCGCGCCGCGAACCAGTTCCAGACAAGCCCCGCCCCGATCGCCGCCAGGATCATCCACGCCATCGGCGGGTTCCACAGGAGCACCGCACCGCATGCCCCCACGGCCACCGCCAGGGCCCATGCCGTCCGCGCCGACTTCCGCATCATGTTGAGGCCCATGCCGAGCATCATGCCCGCGACCGCCGGCCTTACCCCTTCCAAGACGCGCATGACGGCAGGCATGTCCTGCGCGCTCGCATAGGCGATCGCATACGCCACGATAAGCGAGAACGGCACCACCAGAAGCCCCAGCGAGGCAGCCAGGTTCCCAGCGAGGCCGCGCAACCGATTGCCGACGAGCATGGCCGTGTTGACCGCGATCACGCCCGGCAGCACCTGCGCGAGCGCGAAGAAGTCCGCCATTTCGTCGCTCGTCGCCCACTTCCGCCGCCGCACCATCTCGTCCTCCAGGAGCGGCAGCATCGCGTAGCCGCCGCCGATCAGCAACGCCCCGATCTTGACGAACGAGATAAATATCGCGCCGACCGTCGGCGCTCTTGCAGACGCGCTCTCCACGGCTATGCCAGTTCCCATCCGGTCCGATAGGTGGTAGCGAGGAAGGCGTTCGCGGCCTCGTCGTTCGTTATCCGCTTGCCGTCCCACAGGAGCTTTTTCTTTCCCGCGCGCGCCGCCACGTTCCCGAGGAGCAGCGTCTCCGCCAGCGGCACGGAGTAGCCGAATCCCGTGTTTGCCTCGCGCCCCTCGCGGATGGCCGCGTAGAATTCAAGCGTGTGCTCCGTCGTCTTGTAGGTGAACTTCTTCGACTTCTTGATCTCCTGCCCCAGCGTCTTCGGGAAGAAACGGATCGCACTGTGGTGGCTGAACCAGATTTTCCCCTTCGTGCCCACGAAGAGCGAGCCCATGTTGAGAAAAGGCGCCTTCGCGAGCCCGTACTCGCGTTCCGTCTCCTCGATGGCCGGCGGCAGGTTCTGGTATTCGCGCTTGTGGCAGACGCCCGTGCGCCCCACGTACTTCCTGCTGTAGGGGATTCCGTCCTTCACGCCGTCCCACCAGTGCAGCGTCACGGGCGGCAAGTCGCCGCGCGCAGGGAAGCGGAAGTCGATCGTGTCGCGCCATGCCCACGCGCCCGGGCAAGCGAACTGCGCGTCCAGGGCCTCCACGCTCTCCGGCCCCGTCTTGCCCAAATCGAGCGCCCAGAACGCCGCGTCCATGATGTGCGTTCCCATGTTGCCGATGGAGCCGTTGCCGTAGCCGATCCAGCTGTGCCAGTCGTGCGGGTGGAGTCCGTCGTGGTCTTCGTTCGGCGCGTAGTAGTCGCAGACGGGCGCAGGGCCGCACCAGGCGTCCCAGTCCATGCCTTTCGGCGGCGGCGCGGCGGGCGGACGCTCCAGCATGGAGTTGAGCCGGTCGTCGTAGCACCACACGTCGCGCACCTCGCCGATCACCCCCTTCTTGATCGCATCCACGCAGATGCGCATCGCCCGCGTCGAGTGGCCGAAGTTGCCCACCTGCGTGACGACGCCCGTCTCCCTCGCCACGCGTCCCATCAGCTGCGCCTCGGCCACGGTGGAGGCCATCGGTTTTTCCACGAACACGTGAATGCCGCGCCGCATCGCAAGCACGGCTGCGAGCGCGTGGTGGTGGTTTGGCGTGGCGATCGCGACAGCGTCGATCTCGTCGCCCATCTTCGCGTAGAGCTCGCGGTAGTCGGAGAAGACGCGCACCTTCGAGAGGTCGCCCGCGCCCGGCACGCGGGCCATCTTCGCCTTGATGCGGGCGATCATCTGCGGGTCGGGGTCGGCGAGCGCCACCACTTCCTCGGCCATCAGGGGTTCCACGATTGTCTGCATGCGTCCGCCGCACCCAATCAGCGCCACGCGGATCTTCGCGCCCTGCGCAATGCGCTTCGCGAGCGGCGCCGCGCGCAACGTGCCGACGTTGAACAGCGCGGCCCCCGCCGCCATCTGGAGAAAATGTCGTCTTTTCATGCTGCCAGTATACCACACCTGCACCGAGACCTTCAACCTGGCCGCGCGGCAAACATGGTATAATGACGCCATGGAACTTTACGACACGCATGCCCATTTCGGGCCGAACAAGGACGAGACGGCTGGGGCGCTCGCACGCGCGCAGTCGGCGGGCGTCACGCGGCTCATGGCCGTCGGCGGCAGCGAGGATCTGAACGCCGCCGCCGTCCAGGCTCAAACCCAGAATCCGAGCGCCGTCCGCCTCGCCCTCGGCGCCGACCGAGACCAGACGGGGCTTCCCCTCGACGATGTCCTTGCTAACATCCGCCGCCAGCACGCCGACTATTCCTGCGCGGCTGTCGGCGAAATCGGCCTCGACTTCCACTACGCGCCCGAGACCGCAGCCAACCAACGCGCGCTTTTCGCGGCCCAGCTCGCGCTCGCCGACGAGCTGAACCTTCCGGTCGTCATCCACACGCGCGAGGCGGACGACTCCACCTGCGGCGTCCTGGACGAGGTGCCGTGGCACGGCTCGTCCCTTCGGGGCGTCATCCACTGCTACACGGGTACGCCTGCGTTCGCGCGTCGGCTCCTCGACCGCGGCTTCATGGTCTCCTTCTCCGGCATTGTCACCTTCCGTCGCGCCGAAGAGGTCCGCGCGTCCGCCAAGTACGTCCCCGACGACAGACTCCTCATCGAGACCGACTCCCCCTTCCTCGCCCCCGTCCCCCTGCGCGGACAGGCGAACGAACCCGCATTCGTCATCCACACGGCCCGTTTTCTCGCCGACCTTCGGCAGGTCTCCGTCGAAAGCCTTGCCGCCATTACCTTTGCCAACGCCGTCGCCCTCTTCGGTTAGCGAGCCGTCTGCAAATGCGTCGGAGAGCGGCCGAAAGATGAGTTTTTTGCTCATCCCCCTTGCCGAGAGACCGCCTTTTTGCTAAACTATTTGCCCGTTCACACAAGTGGTCCCGTCGTCTAACGGTTAGGACACCAGGTTTTCATCCTAGTAACAGGAGTTCGACTCTCCTCGGGACTGCCACTTGCGACAAACGGCAGGGCAAAGCCCTGCCGTCTTGTTTTTCGGGAACATGTTTTCCGATCAACCCTTGCGCTCCTGAAGCAACTTGCCGATCTTGAGCATGCGCTCGTTGAGGTCGCCGAACGTGACGTCGGCAGAGTAGACGTCCTTGTAGTAGTTGTACGCCTTCTCGTAGTCCTGCGCCTCTTCGGCGCACAGGCCAAGCTGGTAGACGACTTTCTTCTTGAGGTCATCCATCATCGGCAACTGGTCGCGCGCCGTCTCGAGCTGCATCACGGCCATGTCGCGCTGTCCCTTCTTGAGGAAGCACATCGCCAGATAGTAGAGCGCGTTGAGACGGTCCTTCGGCGACTTCTGCGCGAGCTGGAGATGCTGCACGGCTTCGTCGTAGAAGGACGGGTCCTGGTCGCCGTAGATGTAGTACTGGTAGCCCAGCTCGAAGCGGAGATGGAGGTCGTTCGGGTAGCGGTCCACGCGCGTGGCGAGATCGTCGAAGACGAACTGGTCCTTCTCCACCTCGAGGGCGTCGGCCTCCTCCGTCTTGCCCTCCTGGCGCAGGGCCTCGATGCGCGACTCATAGTCCGCCGCACGCACGGTCGAGAGCATGCGGTCAAGCTCGGGGTCGGCCGCGTTGATCGTCTGCGCCTGCTCGAGCGTCTGGACGGCCTCGGCAAAGCGCTTGTTCTGCATGTAGATACGGGCGAGGGCGCGGTACATGTTCATGTTGCCCGGCTCCTTCTCGATCTGCGCCTTCTTCTCGGCGATGAGCGCCTCGGCGTCCGCACCCACGACCATCGCCTTGTTGGCCTGGTCGAGTTTCTTCGCCTGCTCCTTGTTCGCGATGAGATTCTGGAAGCCGCCCTTCTTGCCCACGGAGTCCGACCAGCCGCTCGACATCGTCGTCTGGGCCTCGGCGTTCTTGAGGAGCTGTATGATTCGCTGGTCGCCCGGCTTGAGCTGAGACAGCTTCACGTAGGCGTCGCGCGCCTTGTCGTAACGCTTGGCCGCCATGTAATACGCGGCGATACGCTCCAAGAGGTTCACGTCGCTCTGGTTGCAGGAATAGGCGGCCTCCACGGAGATCGCCGCCGCTTCCGGCTTGCCGGCCGCTTCGGCCGCCTTCACCGCCGCCTCGATGTTGTCGGGATCGAGCGGATTGATCGTCAGGAGCTTCTCGGCTTCGGCCATCGCCTCCGCGCCCTGTCCTTTCTTGGCGAGCGACATGACCTTGCCGCGCATCGTCAGGCACTTCATCTTGGCCATGAAGCCAGGCGGCGACTGACGGTACTTGGCAATCTGGGCCGCGCGCAGCAGACGACGGGTCTCCAGCGTGTCGGGCGCGCAGGACAGCGCCTCCGTCAACAGTTCCACGGCCAAGTCGTACCGTCCGGCCTCGAGGGCCTGCCGTCCGCGATTCGTGAAGTTCTGCGCCTTTTGGGCAAGTGCATCGTTCGCCATGTGTTGTCTCCTTGAAAGCTTTCTCTAGTATATCAAAAATCCCCGACAGGCGAAAGACGCCCGCCGGGGAATTTTCATCGGCCGTCAGGAAGCCGCGCCGCAAGCCCCTACAGCTCGCGGATGAAGATGTTCTTGAACTCGACCGGATCGCCGTGGCACTGAAGTTCGATCTGCTCGACGGGGAATATCGGTTGCGAACGGTCCCAGTAGTTCTCCAGCACCGTGTTGTCCACCACCTTCACGCCGTTCAGCTCCACCGTCACGCGCTCGCCGCGCATCGTCACGTGGAACGTGTTCCAGTTGCCGACGAGGCGGTCCTGGATGGACAGCGCCTTGCTGGGGTTCTTCTTGTTGTTGTAGAGGCCGCCGGAGCCGATGTGCCACTGGTTGTGCGCGTCCCAGATCTGCACCTGCGGCGAGCCGCGCAGGTAGAGTCCGGAATCGCCCTGCACCGAAAGGATGCGCCAGTCCACCCACATCTCGAAGTCCTTGTAGTCCTTGATGGTCGCGAGCGAGTAGCCGCCCTTGAAGCCGTCGAAGAAGAGCGCGCCGTCGCGGACATGCCAGTGGTCGATCATCCCCTGGTCGGCGATCTTCTGCATCTCGGCGCGCTTCTCAATGGAGGCCGCATGGCGTACCTTCGGGTTATCGAACTTCTCCTGCGTGGTCACGCCCTTCCAGTTCGTCAGGTCCTTCCCGTTGAAGAGCTGCGTGAACCCGGCCGGGCACTTCTTCACCGTGTCGGAGCCGACGACATGCTTCGCGGAGACCTCCTTGATGCGGATGTTGCGCCACTGCACGTGGTGGCCGTGGCCCAGCCAGCCAATGTGGCCCTTCGTGCGGTGGAGGCCGGGATGCTTGCGCTTGTCCGGCGTATCCGTGCCGTCGCCCTTGATCTTCGCCACGTCGGCGTCCACGATCATGATGCCGTTCAAGATCACCTGGATGCGGCTTCCGATCACGCGCACTTCCTCGAAGTTCCACATCCCGGGCTTGCGCAGGTAGGAGCCGTTGCCCGTGAAGTTCTTGTCCTTGCCCCAGATCTGCTTGCCGACGTTGTCGCGCAGCGAGGGCACGATGCCGTAGATGGAGCCGTGGAACTGGTAGGGATGGAGCTTCGTGTACTGGTCGCCGCCGTCATCGAGGATCTGCAGCTCGCACATGGCGTCATACGCCGCGTGCGAGTCCGGCGCCGGCATGCGGATGCCGAGGCCGTTGTTGGCATTGGTCGGCAGGCAGAACTCGAAGCGGAGGATGAAGTTGTCGTACTGCTTCACGGTGGCCAGATTGCCGCCGCTGCCCTTGCCGGGCTGGCATGCGAGCACACCGCCCTCCTCCACCACGTACGTGTTCGTGGCCCCGACCCAGCCGGTGAGGTCCTTTCCGTTGAAGATCGAGACGAAACCCTCCGCGTCAGGTTTCGCGCCAAACGCGACGGTGGCGGCCGCGAGGGCCAGCGATGACAACAGCAACTTTCTCATGTCGGTTCTTCCTTTATGGGTTGATGACAACGCGTCAAGTATAGCATAATCGCCCCGTGCCGCGCTACTGGCGCGCAGGGACGACGATCCAGCTGCGGGCCGGAACGACGCCCGAAGAGGAGACGTCGGGCGATGCCAGGGAATAAGGCTGTTCGGCACGCGACCAGTTGACGAGCACCGCCGCCGTGCGCCCGCCCTTCGACCGCCACACCGAATGGAAAACCGTCGGCAGGGCGGTCTGGACGGACTCCTTCACGTCCTGCGGCTTCGTATAGGAGCTGCGCCGCAGGAACACAACGCGCTGCGTGGGGCAAGTAAGTGTGCCGGGCGCGCGCATTTCGCCGTCGAAGAGCAGGTCGCGGTTGGCGTGGTAGAACCGGGCCGTGTCTTTCATGAACGCATAGTCATCGTCGAAACGGGGCGAAGTGGCATGTTCCAGCAGAAACTTGTGGACGGTGGGCTGCTGGCCCCACGCGACGCCGCGCGCGAACTCGACGGCGAACTGGTCCGGGTACTTCTTCTCCCACTCCGTCGTCTCCACGCCGTAGGGGCTCTCGCCCCACCGCTCGTCCCACGGCGGCTGGTCGTCGATCGTGGCGAACGAGCCGAAGATCACCACCGCGCCATGGTAGACGGCCTGGAAGGCCGGCACGAGCTCGTACTTCGGCAACGCGCCCACGCCGAAGCGCTCGGCGCTGGAATGGACGAAGATGAACGACTCGAAGAGCTCGAGATACGCCTCGCCCTGTTCCTCGGTGGAGAGGTAGAACCCGGGATTGTCGGCGCGCACCTTCTCCACGTACGCGCGATAGCCGTCCACCATGTGCCGCCCGCC
>CAMNLN010000079.1 GCA_946543025.1 uncultured Verrucomicrobiota bacterium | reverse complement strand
CGTGGCGATGGGCGTCGGCGTAGGCAAGGCGGCAATTGCATGGAAGGAGTAGGCACGTGAAGGTCGGGAACGCACTTGCTTTGGTCACCGTGCCGTGGCGTTTGCGCTGCGTGGCGGCGCTTGTTCTGGCGGTTATGGGTTGCGCGGGATTTCGCGTATCGGCGGACGACGCTTCGCTTCGGCTCGCCGTGTATGTCGGCGACGGCGCGCGGTCCGGCGGCGTGTTCCGCTGGCTTGAACTGACGGCTTGCGCGCGCGCGACGGAGGTCGTGCCAGTGGACGCCGCAACAATCAGGGCCGGCGCGCTCGACGACGTGGACGTGCTTGTCGTCCCCGGCGGCAGATCCGTCTTGATGGCGAAATCTCTCGGCGAGGACGGCCGGTCGAAGGTCAAGGCGTTCGTGGAGCGTGGCGGCGGCTACGTCGGCACATGCGCGGGGTGCTGCCTCACGATGGAGCCGACGAAGGGCCATCCCGACATGTTGAACATGATACCGTTCACTTTCGGCCAGCAAGGCGGGAAAGACAGGGCTGACCTGCTCCTGCATTTCAACGACCGGGCCGAGGTCCTGGCGGGCATCAAGAAAGGCAACAGGCGCGTCTGGTTCGGCAGAGGCCCCGTGCTGATTCCGTCCAAGCCCGTCTCGAACGCGGTGGTGGAGGTGGTCGCGACATACGCAAGCGACGTCAATTCGACGGGCGTGGGGCCGCTTCCCTCGAAGGCTGGACGGGCCGCGGCGGTCGCGGGGACCTACGGCAAGGGGCGGCTCTTCGTCCTGGGTGTGCATCCCGAAAACGACGTGGAAGACCACGGCATCCTGCGTGGCGCGTTCAAGTACGTGACGGGTCGGGCCGTCGAGTGGGACCTCCCGCAGCGGCGGCGCGGACAGCTCGCCGTGGGCGTCGTCTGCGACGATTCGTTCGGCGTGGAGTCCGCGAAGTTTCTCCAGCGCATCGTGCGCGCGGGAGAGTTTGAGCTCGTGCCGCTGAGCTCCCTGGTCATCTCCGGAGGTGCCCTTCGCCATCTTGACGCGGTGCTGGTTCCCGATTGCATTATGGGGGGCAAGCCGAGGACGGGGCTCTTCGGCGACAATCTCGAGCGGACGCGCGAGTTCATCGGCCGCGGCGGCCGCATTTTCGCGTGGGGCCGCGCGGCGGAATTGGCGCGGCGCATCGAGCCGCGCATCGAGCTTGTCGCCGGCTGCGACGCCGCCCTCGCCGCGTTGCGGGCGTTCGCGGCGGAACCGGTCCCCGCTCCGGCGCCGCTTCCCGGCAAGGCCGCCAAGCCGCTCCGCGCGGCGATCTACGCCGACAAGGGCGGGTCGAACGTCGCCGTGGCGGAGATGCTGGCCCTCGCCCCGGAATATGAACTGAAGGTGCTGAGCGCGGAAGACTACCGCAGGGGGGCGTTGGAGGGCATCGACCTCCTCGTCCAGCCTGGTGGCGGCTGCCATTCTCAGTACACCAACCTGGGGCCGGACGGCGTTGCGGCGCTGAAGCGATATGTCACGGGCGGCGGTCGATATTACGGCATCTGCGCGGGGGCGTTCCTCGCCTCGCAGCCCGTGCCGACGACGAAGCGCGGGCCCTCGCGCGTCGGATTGGTTCCCTTCAAGGACGACACGCCCGAGCACTATCGAGGATGGGCGCCGATCAAGATGTCTCTCACCGACGAGGGACGCGCGGCCCTGGGGTTTTCCATCACGAACAGCACCGTGATGTACTGGGGCGGCCCGGCGTTTGTGGCCGGCGAGGTCGTCCCCGACTCGGACGTGAAAGTGTGGGGAACGTATGAAGGGCGCATCATCAACACCTGTTCGTCGGAGCCAGTGAAGGAGATGGCGGGTAAGGCGGCGCTCGTCGGCGGCCGCGTCGGGAAGGGGCGCGTGTTCCTCACATGTCCGCACCCGGAGAAAAGCGAGGCCAACTTCGACATCGTGAGGGGCGGGATCAAGTTCCTGACGGGCGTTGCGCCCAGTCCGGTCAACCATGACCGTGTGCGCGGTGCCGTGTCGGTGTTCTTCCGGGCGGCGAAGAGGAAATCGGCGGCGGAGTTCTACCTTGGGACGCTGCTCCGCGACAGGCGTTTCGACGCGAGCGCGGGGTCAAGCCTCGACGCTGACATTCTTCCGCATCTCGACGCCGTGGTGATCCCCGCGCCGCTGCAGGGAGAGGACGACGCGGTGTCCTTTCTCGGGGCTTTCATCGCGAAGGGCGGCCGCGTCGTGATTGTCGCCGACACGGAGAATGGCGGCCAACAGGCGGCCTCGATCCCCGGCGCGGTGGTAGTCGACGCGTATGGCAAGGTGCTGGATGCGCTTCTTCGAAAATGAAGCTATCGGCTCCTGACGCGGGCGATGGCGGCGTGCCAGCCGGAGAGGGCTGCGGCGCGTTCGAGGTCGCCGATTGACGGCGTGAAGCGGCGGAGTCCGCCAATGTTGGTCTTCAGCTCGGCGGGGCTATTCCAGAAGCCTGTGGCGAGACCGGCGAGGTAGGCGGCGCCGAGGGCGGTCGTCTCGACGCATTCGGGCCGCTCGACCGGTACGCCGATGACGTCGCTTTGGAACTGCATTAAAAAATCGTTCGCGGAGGCACCGCCGTCGACACGCAGCGCGTTGAGCGCGATTCCGGCGTCTTTCTTCATCGCATCGAGGACGTCTGCGGTCTGGTAGGCGAGCGATTCGAGCGTGGCACGGACGACATGGTTCTTGTTCACGCCGCGCGTGAGGCCGAGCACCGCGCCGCGCGCATACTGGTCCCAGTACGGTGCGCCGAGTCCCGTGAAGGCCGGGACAACGTAGCAGCCATTCGTGTCGGGTACCGATTTCGCCATCGCCTCGGAGTCCGCCGCGTGCGCGAGGAGTCCCATCTCGTCGCGCAGCCACTGGATCGCCGCGCCGGCGGTGAACACGCTGCCTTCAAGCGCGTACGACACCTTGCCCCCGACGCCCCACGCGATCGTGGTGAGAAGCCCGTTCCGGGAAGGCACGCGCCTTTCGCCCGTGTTCATCAGCATGAAGCAGCCCGTGCCGTAGGTGTTCTTGGCGTCGCCGGCCTCGAAGCATGTCTGCCCAAAGAGCGCGCTCTGCTGATCGCCCGCGACGCCGGTGATGGGAAGGTGCGCGCCGAAGATGTCCGGCGCGGTCTCGCCGAAGCTGCCGCTCGACTGACGCACCTCGGGCAACATCGATTTCGGGATGCCGAACTCGCGGAGAATGTCGTCGTCCCAACGGAGCGCGTCGATGTCGTAAAGCATCGTGCGCGACGCGTTGGAATAGTCCGTCGCGTGCACCTTCCCGCCGGTGAGGTTCCAGACGAGCCACGCGTCGACCGTGCCAAAGAGAAGGCGTCCGGCTTCGGCGTCCGCTCGCGCGCCGGGGACGTTCTCGAGGATCCAGCGGAGCTTCGTGCCCGAGAAGTAGGCATCGGGAACAAGACCGGTTTTCTCGCGAATGGAATCCGCAAGCCCGCGGCGTTTCAGCTCGTCGCAGTACTCGCTCGTACGGCGACACTGCCAGACGATCGCGTTGTAGACGGGCTTGCCCGTCTCGCGGTTCCATACGACCGTCGTCTCGCGCTGGTTGGTGATGCCGACGGCGGCGACGTCTTCAGGCGCCGCACCGGCCTTTGCGACCGCCTCGCGCGCGACGGCGAGCTGTGTCTCCCATATTTCGAGGGGGTCGTGCTCCACCCACCCCGGCTTCGGGTAAATCTGGCGGAACTCCTTCTGCGAGACCGACACGATGCGTCCGGTGCGGTCGAAGAGGATGGCCCTGCTGGACGACGTTCCCGCGTCAAGCGCCAACACGTACTTTGCGTTCATGCTCGGTTCCTTTCAAATTCCCGTCGGCCACGGGAACACCTTGTACAGCCACACGGCGGCGAGCGCCCCGACGAGCGGCCCGACCACGGGCACCCAGGCGTAGCGCCAGTTCGCCGACGCCTTGTTCGCCATCGGCAGAAGGGCGTAGACGAGGCGCGGGCCGAGGTCGCGGGCGGGATTGATGGCGTATCCTGTGAGTCCGCCCAGGGACATGCCGATCGAAACGATGATGGCGAACACGAAGAGGTATTTCAGGCCGCCGGCGATTTCCGGCACCTGGGCGATGCCCTTGATCGCGAACACCAGCACGAACGTGCCGAGGGCCTCGGCGAGGAAGTTGAACGGGATGCACGGGATGCTCGGCGTCGTGCAGAAGCAGGCCCGTTTGGCCTCGCCGTCGGTCGTGGCGGCGAAATGCTTGCAGTAGAGCGCCCACGCGAGGAACGCGCCGAGCATGCCGCCGAGCATCTGTCCGGCGACGTACCAGCCGACGAGTCCCGGCGCGAGGCTGCCGTCCGCCGCCAGCGCGATCGTGAGCGCGGGGTTGAAGTGCGCCCCCGTCGTCTCGCCAAAGATGAACGCCGGCAACAGTACCGCGAGGCCCCATGCGATGGTGATCTGCACCGTGCCGCCGTCCTTCATGCCGGATTTCTCAAGCTTGACGTTCGCAACGACCCCGTTGCCGAGCAGTATGAGGATCGCCGTTCCCACCAGCTCTGCGAGAAAACAAGTTGTCCCGTCCATTGTCTTTCCTCTCCGTCTTTGCCGTTGAATTTGCCGGAAGTATACCAAATTCCCCGACATTGGCGCAAATCGGAGCGTTCGGGTTTCTTCCCAAACTCAATGCGACTGTCCTAGGCGCATTGAGTTTGGACAGAAATATGATGTGTTTTTGGCAGAAAAGATGTCACAGGCATACGGGATTCATGGTAGAATACCGGTTGCACGGCAGAGGAGAATTCGAAATGGATGCGAAAAAACGATCAAAATCGTTCTGACGGCGGCAACCTGCTGGCCTCGTGTCCGAAATCGTGAAATGAAACTTTCAAGTAAACTAGATAAGGAACAATCAAATGGCAATCGAGCAGACAGGCATCAGCTACTACGGGCTGAACTACGTGGAATACGCGGCGGCGGACTTTGCCGAGATGAAGGCGCACGGCGTGACGTGCGCAATCCTCGCCGTCACGGAGTTCGACTTCGACTTCTGGCGGCCGAACATCCCGAAGATCGTCGAGAAGGCGCATGAGCTCGGACTCAAGTGCGTGATCGACCCGTGGGGCAACGGCAAGTACTTCGGCGGCGAGCAGGTGTCGAAGTTCCTGCAGGACAACGTGGAGAACCGGCAGGTCTCCGCCCTTACCGGCGAGAAGCTGCCCTACGCCTGCTTCAACACGAACAGCTACCGCGACTACTTCCGCAACTTCTGCGTCACGCTCGCGCGCGAGACGGCCTGCGACGGGTTCTTCTGGGATGAGCCGCACTACGCCTTCCCGAAGGGCATCGCCTCCATCACCGGCGGCGTGGCGGACGACTGGACGTGCTACTGCCCCGTCTGCCGCAAGCGGTTCCTCGACTACTACGGCTATGAGATGCCGCGCTACATGACGAACGACGTGAAGCAGTTCCGCTGGCGCGAGGCGCTCGTGGTGCTGAGCGAGACGTCGAGGGCCATCAAGGATATCCGCAAGGACTGCGAGATCACTTGCTGCGTCCACGCCACGCAGAACGGCTACTACGTGAGCGAGTACCGCGGCTACGACAACTGGGACCTCGTGGGCGCGTGCCCGTACTTCGACGTGTTCTCCACCACGATCGTCAACTGGGCTCTGCCCGAGGACTTCTACCGCGAGATCACGCGCCGCACGGTGGCCATCGCGAAGAAGTACGGCAAGCTCTCCGAGCGCTGGCTGATGGGCTACTACAAGCAGCCGAAGGACTTCGCGCAGATCGACCGCTGGGTGGACATCGCCGTGGAGGAGGGCGTGGATCGCCTCGCGGCCTGGACGTACCGCGGCGGCTACGGCACGGTCGTGGGCGCGCCCGACGCGCTCAAGCTCTGGGACGCCATCGGCACGAACTACAGACGGGTGCTGGGCTTGTAAATCATAAGTTTCGTCTGTCGAACGGGCGCGTCTTCCTTTTCACGCCGAACGAGTTCGAGGAAGCGGCGGCGGCGAAAAGCGTGGCGATACGTTACATGCTGCCGTACATACCTTGCAACTTCCCCTCATCACTATCTGAAGATGATGGAAGTACCGTCCCCGATGTATTCGCCGAAAAGGGTGTCTAAGAGCGTGTCGCCCTTGAAGATTACGCTCGATACGCGTTCCGCCCGTGCGGCGACGGGAAACGCCGACACGCCGCCCTGCGCGGAAAGTCGCACCCACTCCGCGTCCTGAAGCACGTCGATCGAATAGACATGTCTCGAATAGTCGAACGCGATGCGGAACGTATACTCCATGCCGCTACGTGGCGTGACGCCGTCCGCCGCCACGTCGATCCAGTGCGGAGAATTCGCCTCTCGTCCGTTGCCTGCCCACGCCTGAAAGCATTCGTTTGTGCCCAGGCGGATCGCGCATTGCGCGTCCGCGTCGGGGTCGGGGCCGTCTGCCGCGTATTCCGACATCTCCAGCGTCATCGTCAGCTCCACCTTGCGCCCGGACGACGCCACATTCGGCGTGAACTCATTGTCGTCGGCAAGCCACGCCTTGCCGTCTCCGCCGTAGGCGACGTCGGCCGACCACGATCCCGTGCGTCCGGAGATGACTGC
Source organism: uncultured Verrucomicrobiota bacterium (assembly GCA_946543025.1). Classification (GTDB taxonomy): domain Bacteria; phylum Verrucomicrobiota; class Kiritimatiellia; order RFP12; family UBA1067; genus RUG572. Next base: position 5,673 of record CAMNLN010000079.1, on the reverse strand, counting down.
GGATTCCCATATCCAGCCAAGGCCTGAGTTCAACTGCGCGGAATCCGGCCTGCCCGCCGCGCACGACACCATCGCCTCCGCGTAGCGCAGTCCGAATTCCCTGAGCGATTCCGTGTTGAAATGCACGTTGTCCGAATTGGGGGTCAATCCCTCAGAGGATGCCACGCGATAGGCGGGCACTTTGCCCTCAAGCGCGTGCAGGTGCGCATTGATGACCGGCCATCCCGTGTTCGAAAGGTAACGCCCGAGCTCGCCGGCAACGAACGGCACGGGGCCGAACTCGCGCCTGAACGAGGCGATCATGCCCTCGAGTTTCGCGCCCCATGCCGGAGCCGCGCTCGCAGAGCAGTCGCCTTCGCCCTGATGCCAGAGGATGCCCTTCAGCGTACCGCTCATCAACGCAACCCTCGTCCGCGCGACGGCGTTCGACCAGAGATCCCCGCTTTCGACCCAGCGGTTGATGCTTGTCCCTCCAACCGCGCAGGGTATCAGCCCGATGGAAACACCCTTGCGCCTGTCGGCCATCGCGCGGGCGAATGACGCCGCAAGCCCTGCCCCGGCGATGCTGGGCTTGTCGAAATGTATCGGCTCCTCCGCCGCTTGCCATTCCCCGGCGGCGTCCAGCTTGAATATTCCTTCGGCGGAAACACGGTTGGAATCCGTCAGCACACCCCGACCTGCCATGTTCGACTGCCCGATGAGCAGGTAGAGATCCATCTCGCCTTGAGCGCCGCAGGCCAGTGTCGCGGCGATCGCGGCGGCCATGAACCTAAGCGTCTTCAATTTCATTCTGTGCCGCATCATTTTATGACGATCATGACTCCCGGTATCGTCGTCACGGTGAAGACGCGCGACGACCGAACGAAGACGACAGGAGGTTCGTCCTTGAGCGCCCCCGCCGTGAATCCGCCCGTGCCGGACCTCGCCATGAATCTCTTCGTCACCCTGTCCCAGAATCCGACGGCATCGTCCGACGCGCGCTTCACGGGGACGTAGTCGAGGATCCGTCCGCCGTCCGCACCGTCGAAGCTCACGTGCGACCACCAGCCGTACATGGCGTTGCTGTTCCTGTAGTTGAACGCCGTGCCGATGGACATTTCCCTTCCCTGCGTCCCGACCGGCTGACCGACGCCAATGTTGGAACTGATGATCTCCCCATCCAACGTGAACACGCCGTTCGTAAAGGCGATTTCGTTGATCAGTGAAGCGTCGTTGGCGCTGGAACTCCCCCCGTATTTGACTGCCGGACGCTCGCTCACCCATGCCCCCCGCAAGACCACCGAGATATTGGCTCGGTTGTCGGCGTCGGAAAGGAGGAGAAATCCGCCGCCGCTGGTGCCGACGGAACCGAGACACGGCGCCGTTTTGGATTTCATCGCGATGGAGTAGTAGCCCAAACGAACGCCGTAGACGTCGGCGTCCGCTATGCCCGTGTCGACGTAGCTCTGGTACGAGTCTTGCTTCAGCATGTCGAGCGGAAGGTACGTGTTCCACGCGACGACACGGCAGACCTCCCCGTTTTTCATGCCAAGCGAGGACATGTGCACGGGGTACGATCCCGCGACGGCGGAATTTGCCACCACCGCCGAATGCGCCCAAGCCGACATGTCGTCGCCCTTGTCCGAAGTATCCCAGAGAATCGTCAGCCGCTCGCCGGCGCAGCAGGACGGAACGTCAATCGTCAGCGTTGACTTGCGCGTGGAAAGCCCCAGATTCGCGAACGTCGCGGTTGCCATCGCGAAACCGCCTTCAAAGGTTTCGCCTGTCGGCGTTCCGCCGACGAACGCCTCGGCACCCTCGCTTGTCTGGAAGTTTTTTTCCACCCTGTCGTAGAATCCGACAGCATTGTCAGACATTCTTTGGGCTGGAATGTAGTCGCGAATCAGGCTGCCGTCCGCGCCGTCGAAGCTCACGTGCGACCAGCATCCCCACATGGCAACGCTTCCCGCGTCATTGTAGGTCGTGCCGATGCGGATCCCGCATTGGGCATTGCCCACCGCAACGTCCGTCCCCAAGCTTGAATTCACCGTTGTGCCGTTCAACGTGAACATGCCGTTCGTAAACGCGAATTCGTTGATCTTGGAGACGTCTGGAGTCGTTTCGGAACTCGGTCCGTATTTGACGGTTGGATGTTGAGAAAGAGCCGTTCCGCGCCACACGACGTAAGCCGTCGTCCTGCTGGCAGCGTTCGCACAGACGGCGAACCCGTTGTTGGTGCTGGAACCGATGCATGCGGCGTAGTCTTTGTTCTTGTAGACCGAATAGTATCCAAAGCGGATGCCATAGACATCATAGTCGTAAACGCCAGTATTGATGTAGCTCTTTTGCTTGGGTTGCCTCAGCACGTCAAGCCGGGCAAAACGCACATACGACACGATACGGCAGGGAATGCCGTTCGTGATGCCGAGTGCCGCGAGGTCGATGGTGTACGTTCCGCCGCCGGACGGCACGGAATCGACGATCTGCGAGGAGTTGGACCAGTTGGCGACGACATTCCCCTTGTCGGCGGAGTCCCAGAGCAGCTTCAACCCCTTTTTCGCGTATGCGGACGAGGCCGTCACCGTTAATGTATTGCCGTCGATTGAATACGCGACCTCGCCGAACGAAGAAATTGCCGCGATTGCCATAACCGCGGCGAGGCACGCGATGAATTTGACTCTTCCGATTCGTGTTGATCTTGCAAAGCTATGCATTATCGTCTCTCCTTGTTGCGTGCGACCCTTATTGCACCAAGTGTCAGAGGTGGTTGCATGCCCCCCTCGTTCGAGCCATTTGCGAGCGAGGTTACGCGGCCCGGCAAAGCCCGCAGAGAACGCCTTGCGCATCTAAAAGGTCCAGTACGTTCATTATGACATATCCGCGCCTTGAGCGCAAGATGGAAAACCGATGGTTTAAGGTTGACTTGCCCCATTCTTGGCAACACAATTCGGAGCATCAGAAGGTGTGGATCCTTCCTGCGTCCGATGCCGCAGGTGGCGCTTGTCGAAAAGATGAGTTTCTTGCGATTATAGTATTCCATCTTACAGTGAAAAAAGTGTACAATACAGCCACACGAAGAAAGGAACTTACATGCTGAACGACTTCGGATACATCGAGAAGGCCGTCGCGAACATCCGCGAGGTGGCCGAGAAGCAGGAGACCAACATCAAGGCCGCCGCGAAGCTGATGGCGGACGCCATCGCCGACGACAAGCTCATCAACGTCTACGCGGGCGGCGGACACACCACGCTCGCGATGGGCGAGATGTTCTTCCGCGCGGGCGGGCTCGCGAACATCAACCCGCTCATGGAGACGGCCCTCTCGGTGTTCAACCAGGCGCTCAAGTACCTGGAACTGGAGCGCACCGTGAACTTCGGCGCGTCCATCGTCAAGTACTACGGCATCAAGGAAGGGGACGTGGTGCTCTTCTTCCACAACATCGGCATCAACCCCGCCACGATCGACGCGGCGGAGGAGTGCAGGAAGCGCGGCGCGAAGATTATCGCCGTCGCCTCGTCGTGCTGGCAGAACGAAATGCCAAAGGACCACTTCATCCGCCACCCGAACGGCAAGAACCTCTTCGACTACGCGGACGTGTGCATCGACGACTACAACCCCGTGGGCGACGCGGTCGTGAACGTGCCCGGCATGACCACGCCCATCGGCCCCGTCTCGAACGTGGTGGACTTTACCATCGCGCACCTGCTGGAGATCGAGACATGCCGCCAGTGCGTGGAGCGCGGCATCGTGCCGCCCGTGTGGAACTCGGCGAACGCGCCCGGCGGCGACGAGAAGAACGCCGCCTACCTCGCCAAGTACAAGCCGCTCGTGAAGTGCCTCTAAAAGGAGTATTCAGATGAAACGCATATTATCCCTTTCCCTTGCCTTTGCCTTTTTCTTCGCCGCGGCGTTCGCCGGCAACGAGGCGAATCCCGACGCGGTGGAGCTCGCGCCGCTGCCGATGCCGGTTGAATTCGTCCGCGACATGGACAAGCCCGTCGCGTTCGACGCCACGGCCACCGTGACGGTGGCGTGCCCGGACGCGGGCGCCGCCGCATGGCTCGCCCGCCACTTCACCGACTGGTACGGCGCGCAGACGCCGAAGGTCGTGGCGGCCTCGTCAAACGAGGCCCTCCCCGACGGCGACGAGGCGTATACGGTCAACGCCGATCCGTCCGGCGGCATCCGCATCGCGGCGCGGTCGCTCACAGGCGTGCGGTGGGCGGCGTACACGCTGCGGCAGCTCGCGATCGCGAAGCGCGGCACGTTCCGCACGGAAGGGCGCATCCTGCCGTCGCTGAAGGTGTCGGACCGTCCGCACCTCGCGTTCCGCGCGGTGCACCTGTGCTGGTTCCCGGAGGTTCGTCCCGCGCAGATGGAGCGCGCGATCCGCCTCGCGGCGCTCCTCAAGTTCAACTACGCGATCATCGAGCCGTGGGGCATGTACGCGAGCGCGAAGCACCCGTGGTGGCACTGGCCCAATCCGACGATGACAAAGGAGGAGGTGCGCCGCCTCGTGGCGATCGGACGCGACCTTGGCATCACGCTCATCCCCCAGATCAACGCCTACGGGCATGCCACGTCCGCGCGCGGCTGCACGATCAAGCACGCGATGCTCGATCTTCAGCCCGCCTACGAGCCGCTCTTCGAGCCCGGCGGATGGAACTGGTGCCTCTCCAATCCCGAGACGCAGCGCGTCTTGCGCGAGCTGATCGCCGAGATGCACGACGACTTCGGGCGTCCGCCGTTCTTCCACCTCGGCTGCGACGAGGCACAGCCGCCCTCATGCCCCGAATGCCGCAAGACGCCCTACGCCGAGCTCGTGTGCAAGCACATCACGGGGCTCGCCGACTTCGTGAAGGCCCGCGGCGCGCGCGCGATGATCTGGCACGACATGCTCCTCGCGCGCGGCGACCCGCGCTGGAAGGGCTACGTCCACCACGGCACGAAGACGACCGCCACGCTCGCGGACACCCTCCCGAAGGACGTGATCATCTGCGACTGGCAGTATTCCTACGGCAACATGAAGGAGACTCGCAAGGACTGGCCCACGATGGCGTACTTCAAGGAGAAGGGGTTCCCCGTGGCCGGCTGCCCGTGGATGAACTACAACGCCATGAAGCCCATGGCGGACTACATTGCGAAGATCGGAGGCTTCGGCTTCATTGAGACCACGTGGCACCACCTGCGCGGCAGCGACTGGATCCAGATGTACAAGTTCGGGTCCGCCGCGGCGTGGGGCACCTCCGTCCCGCCGCGTCCGCCGATGTACGACACACCCTTCGGCACGGCGCTGCGCCTCGTTGGCCACGACATGAAGGTGACGGACTACCTTGATACCGGGCATTTGAACTACCAGGTGCCGCCCGGATGGTGGGTGGATAACAATTAGGGACTAGTGGTTAGTGGCTAGTTGCTAGTTGCGAATGTCAGGCGTTAGATGTCGAATGTCGAAAGAAGAAATCGGGAAATGGGTAACGGAAGAAAAACGATGATCTGCAAGATGACGGCAAGCGTACTTGCGGGTGTTGTCGCGTGCGGGAGCGTTTTGGGCGGGGCGCTTGACTTGCCGCGCGCCGAGTTTGCGAAGTATTATCGGCAGATCGTCGGCAGGGACGCGCCGGAGGGCGTGGTCGAGTTTGCGATCGATCCGAAGGTGTCGAAGAGCGGCAGGGACGCATATCGGATCGCGTC
>CAMNLN010000078.1 GCA_946543025.1 uncultured Verrucomicrobiota bacterium | reverse complement strand
GCGCCCTGGCAGCGCGGAAGCGTCACCGGAATCGCCTTGCACGCCTCGTGGTCCTTCGTGTTCTTGGCGACCTTCTCGCCGTTGAGCGCGATGAACGCGTCTTGGCCGTAGTCGGCGCAGGAGCAGAGGATGCCCTTGGAGCCGACGACGAGGCACCCCGTGCGCGGAACCTTGCCCTTGTACTGATCCATCGCCACCACGGCCGGCATCAGGTCGGCGAGCTTCTGGTCGCCGTCCTTCTGCTGGTCGCCGTCGTACCAATAGAGCGTCACCTCCGGCAGCTGCACGCCGGGACGGACCTTCGACTCGCGCGCGGCATAGGTGAGCTTCACGGTAGACTTCGTGGGATACGCCACCGCGTTGGCCTCCTCGATCTGCGTGCATTCGGCGTCCTTCACGATGCCGAGCTCGAGGCCGCGGAAAGGAAGGTTCATCGTGTGGCACGCCATGTCGCCGAACGCGCCGGCGCCAAAGTCGAAGTAGCCGCGCCAGTTGAACGCATGGAAGATGCCCGTGTTGAACTTCGCCTCAGGCGTACCCTTCTCGTAGGGCTTGCGGTAGGGGCGGCCTGCCGCGACACCGAGCCAGGCATCCCAGTCGAGGCCTGCGGGAACAGGCACGATGTCGCGCGTGGTGGCGGCCTTCATTGCGGTAAAGCCCTGCGGCCAGATCGGACGGTTCGTCCACACGTGGACCTCCTTCACGTCGCCGAGGATGCCGCTCTGGAGGATCTCCACGTTGCGGCGGAAGCCGTCGCCGCCCGAGCCCTGGTTGCCGAGCTGGGTGACGACCTTGCACTTCTTGGCCGTCTCGCCGAAGTATTTCGCCTCCCAGAGGGTACGGACGAGCGGCTTCTGCACGTACACGTGAATGCCCATCTTCATCGCGCGGATGGCGATGGCGGCATGCATGTGGTCGGGCGTGGAGACGGTCATCGCCTGAATCTGGAGCTTCTTCTGATGATCCAGCATCCGACGATAGTCCGTGTAGAATGGGATCTTCGAAAGGTCCAGGTCAAAGGCGATCTTGCCCTTGGCGCGCTGGGCGTTGAAGGTCTCCTGCGCTTTCTTGAGCTGGTTTTTGTCTGCGTCGCACAGCGCGACGAGCTCGGCGAGGCCGCTCTTGATCATCGGCAGCCAGTCCGAGAACCCCTTGCCCATGATGCCGACCGCCGCGAGGCGAATCTTGCCGCAGCCCTTGCAGGCGTCCGCATAGCCGCGAAGCGCGCTCATGGCCGACACGCTGGCCGCGCCAGCGAGGAAGCCCCTTCTGCTAGTAGTGAACATGTTGTCTCTTTCCTTTTATTGGGAAGGGCCGCGCCGAAGCGCGACCCTCCCGATGGTGGTTTCCGATTGCGGTTAGAACGCGTAGCCTTCGCGGATAAAGGGCTTGATGAAGGCGTTGGCGGCCTCTTCCTTGAAGGACTGCTTGCACGGGCACCAGTTCAGCTTCTTGCCGGGCAGGCGCTGCGCCACGCAACCCACGAGGATACCCTCCATCTGCGGGATGCAGTACTCGATGTCCGCGAAGCAGCGCGAGTGCGTCTGCTCGTAGTAGGGGCCCACGCCGCGGATGGCATCGAGGAACTCGATGTAGTGGCCGAGCGCAAAACCCTTCATCTCCACGGAGGACTTGCCGGCGGCGGCCGCGGAGCCGACGCGGAACGGAATCGAGCGCGGCACGGCCTTGGCGGCCTCGTGCGCGAAGATGTCGGAGAACGCCTTGTCGTCGTTCAGCGCGATCGCGCACTTCCCGCCGTAGTCGTCCTGCATCAGCACGGTTCCCTTGGAGCCGATGATGTAGCAGCCGGTGTCGGGCACCTTGCCATCGTGCGCCGCCGCCCACTTGGGCATGATCTTCGCGTCGGGCTTCACGTTGCCGTCGTACCAGTAGAGCGTGACGGCGGGGAGCTTGACGCCCGGACGCACCTTCGAGTCGCGCGCCTTGTAGGTGAGCTTGACGACGGACTTGAGCGGATAGGCCACGTCGTTCTCGGACTCGATCATCGTGCACTCCGCGTCGGAGACGCCGCCGAGCTCAAGGCCGCGGAACGCGAGGTTCATCGTGTGGCAGGCCATGTCGCCGAACGCGCCGCAGCCGAAGTCGAAGAAGCCGCGCCACGTGAAGGTGTGGTACACGTTCTTGCCGAGCTTCCAGGGGTCGTACACGTCCGCGTTGTCGGGATACTTGTCCAGGAACGGGCGCTTCGCGGCCGTGGCGAGCCAAGCGTCCCAGTTAAGCCCGGAGCGGAGCGGGTCGCCCTTCGGATGGCCCTTCACCCAAGCGGCCACGTTCTTGCCCTGCGGCCACACGGGACGGTTCGTCCACACGTGGACCTCATTCACGTCGCCGAGGATGCCGCTCTGGATCACCTCCGTGCAGCGGCGCATCGAGTCGAGGGACGATCCCTGGTTGCCCATCTGGACGACGACGCCATTCTCCTTGGCCGTCTTGTTGAAGTAGTCGAGTTCCCAGAGGGTGCGCACGAGCGGCTTCTGCACGTACACGCTGATACCCTGCTTCATCGCGCCGATCGCGACAGGGGCGTGGACGTGGTCGGGGGTGGAGACGGTCATCGCGTTCACGCCGAGGAAAGCGCAGGAATCGAGGAGCTTGCGGTAGTCCGTAAAGAACGGCACCTCGAACATGTCGAAGTCGATGCCGTCCTGCGCCAGACGCCGCTGCGCATTCTCGCGCGCCGTGTAGTCGGCGTCGCAGAACGCGACGATGTCCACAAGGCCGCTCTTGAGCATCGGCGTCCAGTCGCTGTAGCCCTTGCCCATCACGCCCACGACCGCGAGGCGGATCTTGCCGCTGCGGCCGCACCACGTGTTGCAGCAGCCGCCGGCCGTCAGGGCCGCGATGCTTGCCGCGCTCTTGAGGAATCCTCTTCTGCTTGTGTTGAGCTTCATCTGTTTTCCTTTTCTGTTGGTGGTTGATTCTGACATGGAGAAGAAGTCCCGCCATTTTACCCGAAATTGCGCCCGGCGGCAAGGGGACTTTTGTTCTCCCTTAACTTTCCCCTTGCGGACGGCGCGGAAATGGCTTATAATTCTCGGCGTCAAACCTTCCAAAGAGGACGTACCGATGAAAAAAGTTCTGATGTGTCTGTGTGTGGTTCTGGCGTGCGCAGCCGTGCGCGCGCAACAGGCGGCGCCTGCCCAGCCCGCTCCCGCCGCCCCGGCGGCAAAGGCGTCGGAGGCGCCGTGGCCGGTATGGCTGGCGTTCAACTCCACGAAGAACATCGACGTGGCCGGCGTACGTTTCACCCTGCCCTACGGCGAGTGCGAGAGCGTGACGGGCTTCGACCTCGGCTTCTACGGTCGGTGCCGCTACTTCGAGGGCTTCCAGCTCAACATCCTCCGCAACGAGGCCGAGGACGTCCTCTCCGGCGTGCAGGTGGGCCTCTACAACTCCGCAGGTCGCGCCGACCTCAAGGGTCTGCAGCTGGGCCTCTTCAACGAGGCGCGTTCGATGCGCGGCATCCAGGTGGGCATCGTGAACCTCGCTGATTCGATCTGCGGCTTCCAGGTAGGACTCATCAACCGTGCCGAGACGATGTACGGCTTTCAGGTCGGCGGCGTCAACGTGATTCGCGAGAGCGAGATGGCGTTCTGCCCGATCGTCAACATCGGCTTCGACATCTTCCCGAACTATTGATCAGAAAAGGCGGCCGATGAACGTACGTCCCTTCGCTGCGGTCCGCCCGACGCCCGAGGCGGCGCCGCGCGTTGCCGCTGTTCCGTATGACGTGGTAGATACCGCCGAGGCGCGCGCGCTGGCGGCCGGCAACCCCGTCAGCTTCCTCCACGTGTCCCGTCCCGAGATAGACATGCCCGACGGGACGGACTGCTCGTCGCCCGAAGCGTACGCCCAGGCGAAGCGCGCGCTCGACGGCCTTCGCTCCGACGGTACGCTCGTGCAGGACTCGGCCCCCGCCTTCTACGCCTACCGCCAGGTCATGGGCGGCCATGCGCAGACCGGCATCGTTGCCACCTTCGATACGCAGGACTACCTCGCCGGCATCCTGAAACAGCACGAAAAGACCCGTAAGGACAAGGAAGACGACCGTACGCGCCACATCGAGACGCTCCACGCGCACACCGGCCCCGCATTCCTCACCTATAAGGATGACGCCGAGATCGACGCGCTCGTGGCCGAGGCCTGCGCCGCCGCTCCCCTCTACGACTTCACCGCCCCCGACGGCATCCAGCACACGGTATGGACGATTCCTGCCGCGCGCAACGACACGCTCTCGGCAGCCTTCGCCCGTATCCCCGTGGCATATATCGCGGACGGACACCACCGCAGCGCAGCGGCATCCCGTTACGCGCGCGAACATGGCTTTGCCGACGAGAGCCGTTGGTTCCTTGCCGTGGCTTTCCCGGCCTCGCAGCTCAAGATACTTCCCTACAACCGCCTCGTGGCAGACCTGAATGGCCTTTCGTCCGACGCGCTTCTCGCGAAGGCGCGCGAGATCTTCACGGTCACCGACGCAGCCGACGGCGCGCCGACCGCCGGCCGCCACGCCCGAATGTTCCTCGCGGGTAAGTGGTACGACCTCGCATGGGACGTCCCCGCCGGCACGGACGTCGTTTCGTCGCTCGACGTCTCCGTGCTGCAGGATCGGTTCCTTGCGCCGGTGCTCGGCATCGACGACCCGCGCACCTCTCCGCGCATCTCGTTCATGGGTGGCGTACGCGGCCTCGACGAGCTGAAAGGACGAGTGGAGGACGGGCGCGCCGCCGTGGCGTTCTCCATGTATCCGGTCACCGTCGGGGAGATGATGGACATCGCCGACGCCGGCGCCATCATGCCGCCGAAATCCACGTGGTTCGAGCCGAAGCTCCGCTCCGGACTTTTCGTCCATGCCGTGGATTAGGCGACAGTGGCAACGCCTCCGCGAGAGCATGCTCCGCGAAAAGGCTTCGCCTGAATTCATCGCCAGAGGCTGGGCGATCGGCATGTTCTACGGTTGTGCCATTCCGTTCGGCTTTCAGCTCGTTCTTTCGATTCCCACGGCCATCATCCTCAAGGGCAGCAAGATCGGCGCCACCGTGGGAACGTTCGTCACCAACCACTTCTCGATCTTCATCATCTACCCTGTGCAATGCTGGATCGGCAATCGTCTGCTCGGCGGAGACCTCTCATACGGTGCCATCAGCCACGCCTTGCGCGAGGTGGTGAGAGAACAGAGCTGGGATGCGCTTGTGCGAATCGGCGAAGAACTGGTGGCGGCGTTCTTCGTCGGCGGGTTCCTCTTCGCCGCAATCTTTACCCCGCTCGTCTACTTCGGCGTACGCGCCTTCGTGCGCAGGCATCGGGCGAGAAAGTCCGCGCAGCCTGACTTGGAGGGACAGGATGGCTGAGACGAACCCCTTCGACGAGCGCCTCGACTCGCTCGCACGGCGCGCCGCCCGCCGGCGGCTCGACGCAGTTCTCCTCTTCGGCGAGGCGAACATCCGCGCCGTCACGGACATGGCGTGCGACAACGGTTGCCTCGTGGTACGGCCCTGCGCGACACCCCTGTTCATCACCGACTTCCGCTATGTGCCGATGGCGCATCGCGTGGCACCGTGGCTCAAGACCGTCCAGCTCAAGCGCGGGCAGTCGTTCGCCCAGGCCGTAAAGGCGATCCTACCGCGCGGCGTTCGCCGCCTCGGCTACGAGGGGTCTGTTCCCGCCAGCCGCTACCTTTCGCTTGAGAAGACGTTCCGCCGTGCGGAGCTTGTGGACGTGGCGGAGGACGTGCTGTCCCTCCGTGCGGTAAAGACACTTTCTGAAATCGCAAAGATTACGCGTGCCGTCGCGCTCAACGACGAGATCTGGTCGCTCGCCCGCAAGGAAATCCGCCCCGGCATGACCGAGAAAGACATCCAGCGCGTAATCCGCGGCTTCATGAACGCGCTCGGCGACGGCGAGGCGTTCGAAACGATCGTCTGCGCCGGCGCGAACGCCGCAGAATGCCACCACGTGCCCGACGACACCGTCTGGCGTCGCGGCGAGCCCCTGCTCGTGGACATGGGCGTGAAGCTCGACGGCGTGTGCAGCGATATGACGCGGTGCGTACGCGCGCGCGACGCGGAATACAGGAAGATCTACGAGATCGTGCTGGAGGCGAATCGGGCGGCGATCGCGGCGGCGCGGCCGGGCCTGACATGCGGCGCGCTCGACAAGGTGGCGCGCGACGTCATACGCAAGGCCGGCTACGGCAAGGCGTTCGGGCACTCGCTCGGCCACGGCGTGGGCTACGAGATCCACGAGGAGCCGACGGCCCGCGCGAAGTCGAGGACCGTACTCGAGCCGGGCATGTTCGTGACGATCGAGCCGGGCATCTACCTGGAAGGGAAGCTCGGCGTACGGATCGAGGATTTGGCGCTCATCACGCCCGACGGCTGTCGGGTGATCACGAGAAGCGCGAAGTAGAGGAGAGACAAACGATGAAAAAAGCAACAATCGATACGTCCATGGGCACGATTACCCTGGAGCTTGACGACGCCAAGGCGCCGGTGACGGTGAAGAACTTCATCGATTATGCGAAGGCGGGCCACTACAACGGCACCATCTTCCATCGCGTGATCGACGGCTTCATGATCCAGGGCGGCGGCTTCACGCCGTCCATGGACCAGAAGAAGACCAACGCGCCCATCAAGAACGAAGCCTCGAACGGGCTCTCCAACAAGCGCGGCACCATCGCCATGGCCCGCACGATGATCGTGGATTCCGCCACAAGCCAGTTCTTCATCAATCTCGTGGACAACGGATTTCTCGACTACAAGGGGCCGGATCCGCGCACGTACGGCTATGCCGTCTTCGGCAAGGTGACTGACGGAATGGACGTGGTCGACAAGATCGCCAAGGTGAAGACCGGTTTCGCCGGCCCCCACCAGAACGTTCCCGAGGAGCCGGTGATCATCAAGAAGGTAACCGTGGCCGAGCAGGAAAAATCGGCGCAGCCCCATTGACCCGGCACGAGGAATGTGCTAAACTAACTTCTGCTTTCGACGGAGAGGTGGCAGAGCCTGGTTGAATGCACATGACTCGAAATCATGCATACCGCAAGGTATCGGGGGTTCGAATCCCTCCCTCTCCGCCATGAGCGGGCGTAATTCAATGGCAGAATAGGAGCTTCCCATGCTTCTTACGAGGGTTCGATTCCCTTCGCCCGCTCCATTTTTTTTGTAAATATCACATGGGGGAGTGTGCTTGTCGCGTCCACGCCGCATCAAGCGCGTTCGGCGACGGGACTGAATCCGATCACGCGAAAATGTGATATGATTTCATTTTCATCTGTACTGAAATCACGAAAAGAAATCAATATGCACATCCCCTTCAAAACTTTCGCCTTGTCGCTTCTCGTGTGCGCCGCAGGTTCGACGCTGACCGGTTTTACGAACGTCGCCTACCTCAACGGAAGCTACGACGCCACGCAGCCGCTCGCGAACGGCATGGTCTATTTCGTGACGAACAGCGTCACGTTCGAGGGCACCTACGACGGCAAGTCCGGCCTCGCCGTCGCGCCGGGCGCGGAGGTCGTTATCTCCGTGCAGGAGGACTGTCGGCTTACTGCCAAGGGGAAGAGTGGCGAGACCGGCGGCGCGGGTGACGGCGGGTCGAGAGGTCCAGTCGTTTGCAACGCTTGACGACCTGTTCGCGATGTAATGCCTTTGAGAGGAAGACATCTCAGAACGACAAGAACGAGAAGTGGAGAATGAAAAGCACGAAGCAAAAAGAAACGATCAACGAACTGAAGTCCGCCTCCCATATCATCCCTTCGCCCATGATGGCGTTGCATGGTGCCGAAGCCTCAGTCATGAAGATGAACCGTAACCTTCGATCGTCTCGCGTGTAGACAAGATGAAATATTGAAAGGAGATATGCCATGCCGGGGCGGCCTTGCCACATCGGCCCGCGGCGCGCGCCCTACCAAGCGAAGCGGCGAGAGCGCCGAATGGCCGCGATGGAGCGCGGCCCTCCCGTGGGCTGTCAAAGCTTTTCCAGAGAGTAGGGGTCGAGGAGAAAATGCATGATGCCCATGAAGGTGATGCCGTTCTCGTCGCGCCAGGGCTTTTCGTGAAGGTTGCCGGTGATCACCACTTTCCGAAAGTTGTCATGGACGCGACGAAGCGAAAAGGTCTCCTGAGCACGCTTTTCGGGATCGGGAATCGCATACGCGGATTGGATGTAGATGCGCTCGTCTGCCTGATTGACGATAAAATCTATTTCATACTGGCGGATTTCATGTTTCCCGGATGCGCGGGTCTCAAGCTGGACTACGCCGACATCCACCGAGTACCCGCGCCGGATCAGCTCGTTGTAGATGACGTTCTCCATGAGGTGCGTCTGTTCGTTCTGCCGAAAGTTGACGCGGGCATTTCGAAGTCCAGTGTCGGTCGCGTAGTATTTGAAAGGGGATTCAAGATGGCGGCGCCCTTTGACGTCGAATCTTTTCGCTTCGCCCACCAGAAAGGCGTTCTTGAGGAATCCAAGATACTTGCCTATGGTGGTCGGATTGGTGTGGAGCTTTGCGACGGTGCTCATCGTGTCGCTGATTTTGCTGGGATTGGTAAGGCCGCCGATTCCGCTCATGACGACGTCAAGCAGGCGTTCGACCGTTTCGGGGCTCTTGATGTTGTTGCGCTCGATGATGTCTTTGAGGTAGATCGTCCGATAGAGGTCGTCGAGATAGGCCTTGCGCTCGGCGTCGGATTTGTACAGTACGCACTTGGGGAGACCTCCGAAGATCAGGTATTCGTCGAATATGGCTTGAGATTCCAGCCCCTTGCGAAGTGGCAGAAACTCGGCAAAGGAGAGCGGCGTTACCTGGATGGACTGGCCGCGTCCGCGAAAGACCGTGGCGACATCGGAAATGAGGAGTTTCGAGTTGGAACCGGTCACATAGACATCGACGCGCCGCATGGTCCGCAGTTCGCTGAGTACGCTGTAGAACGTGACGTATGCGTTTTCGCGGTCGTCAGGGTGAATGAGGCTGAGGTCTGTGCCGGGAGGTAGGACCTTCTGGCAGTCCTGTATCTCGTCGATGAGCACGTATGTCCATCGACCGTCTTTCTTGATTCGGCTTTTGATGTACGAGAGAAGCGCAATTGGATTCTGCAGGGGCTTTGAGCTGGTGTTTTCAAGGTCGATCTCGATGATGTGGTCTTTCCTGACGCCGCTTTTCAAGAGATGCCGTTTGAAAAGGTTGAAAAGGAGATAACTCTTGCCGCATCGCCGGATTCCGGTGATGATCTTCACGAAGTCGTTGTGCCTTGCGTCGATTACGCGTTTCAGCAGCAGGTCGCGCTTGATGGTCATGACGTTGCTCTCGTTTGCAATTATTTGGATTTATCCAAGAATTTCAAAACGCGGACAGTATATCACAATCGGGCCTTGACGGCAAGCAGGGCGCTTGAAATTTTATGGATTTGTCCAGAAAATTACAAACACTATGGTCTCCTCGTCCAGTTGTCTTAGCGGCGCGGCTCGCCCTACCGCCGCCAAGATGGCGGCGTTCTCAGTCAGGGTGATGGCGCTGGATGGCGATTGGAAGGCGGTTGAAGGGGCGCGGCTCGCCGGGGACGGCTCGCCCCACCCTGCGGTTCTTCAAGGCGGTGGTGGAGGGGCAGTAGGGGGCGCGGCGGTCGCGGGGCGACCGCCCTACCGATGCGCCGCCAAGATGGCGGCTCGCCATACGGCCGCGACGGAGCGCGGCCCTCCCGTGGGCTGTCAAAGCTTTTCCAGAGAGTAGGGGTCGAGGAGAAACGGCACGATGCCGATGAAGGTGATGCCGTTGCGGTCGGTCCAGGGTTTTTCGTAGGGGTCGCCGGTCACGACGACCTTCCTGAAGTTGTCGCCTATGTGGCGGAGAGAAAAGGTTTCCTGTTCGCGCTTTTCGTTGTCGGGGATGTTCCATGCTGACTGGATGTAAAAGCGCATGTCGCCTTTGTTGACGACGAAATCCACTTCGTACCGCTTGCGGCAGCGCTTGCCGCCGACGGTCGCGAACATCTCCACTGCCCCGACATCCACCGCGTAGTCGCGACGGACGAGCTCGTTGTAGATGGCGTTCTCCATGAGGTGCGTGTTCTCGTCCTGCCGGAAGTTGAGGCGCGAATTGCGGATGCCGGTATCGACGGCATAGCATTTGGAAGGGTAATCAAGATAGCGGTTCCCGCGCAAATCGAAGAGCCGCGCATTCTGGATGAGAAAGGCCGATTCAAGGTAACCGAGGTATTTGCGAACGGTCGTCTCGTTGCAGACAAGCTTGCCCGTGGAGTTGATTGCGTTGCTGAGCTTCGTGGGATTGGAAAGACAACCGATGTTGCTCATGGCCGTGTCGGCCACGATTTCAAGCAGGGCGTCGTTCTTGAGGTTGTATCGCTGGATGATGTCGCGGAGGTAGATGGTCGCGTTGAGATTGTCGAGATAGCGCCGCTTTTCGGATTCGGTTTCAAGGAGGGCGCATTCGGGGAGTCCGCCGAACGTGAGATAGGCGTCGCGGATCTGGAAGAAATCCCGCGCATTGGGTATCGTTTCGGCGAACTCTGCGAGCGAGAGCGGGGATACCGTGATGGTTTCGCCGCGTCCACGGAATTCGGTGGCGACATCTTTCGAGAGCAGATCGGCGTTGGATCCGGTGACGTATGTGGAGATGTTCTCTCGCTTGAGAAGTCCATTGAGAACATTGTAGAAGGTGATGTAGGCTTTTTTGCGGTCTTCTGGGCGTAAGCGCGAAAGATCCGTACCTTCTGGCAGTATCGGTTCCGCATGTTGGATCTCATCAATGAGGACGAAACACGGGGCGTTGTCAGAAGGAAGGCGTGCGCGGATTTCCTTGCCGAGGGTGATTGCATCGCGGCAGAAAAGAAGGTCATCGGATTCTAGGTCGATTTCTATGATATGGTCTGGTGGAATACCGCTGTCAAGCAGATGTCGCTTGAAGAGATTGAAGAGAAGAAAACTCTTCCCGCAACGTCTCATTCCGACCAGAATCTTGATAAGATTGTGGTTTTTCGCTTTGATAAGCTTGTTTAGGAGAATATCTCTTTTGATGATCATCGTCTTGGCCCTGCTTTGAAGTTGTGTGCACCTGCACGAAAGTTCAAAACGAAGATAGCGTATCAGTTTTTTGCGCGTGCCGCAAGTGTTGTTTTGAACTTTTGCGCATTTGCACGAAAGTTCAAAACAGCGGCACTTGCCACGAACGACTTTCGAATCGTGTCCATTGAGATTGTGGATGGTGCGCCGACGGTAGAGTGGGAGCCGAAGGTGAACCGCTGGACGGGCGCGGAGATACAGGCCGAGCTGAAGGGTGCGGCGGCGCTGGATGGCGATTGGAAGGCGGTTGAAGGGGCGGATCGTCATCCACCGCAGCATCGACTCGACCGAGATAGACGCGCGCGAAAGCGCGGCGACCAAGGACGAGAAGACCGCGGCCGCCGAACTTGCGGCGATACGCGCGCAGGTCGACGTGTACCTTCGCACGTCTTCGCATCTCAGGGCGTATCAGAATTTGAGCGTTGACGGACACCTCAACAGAATGCGCGGCATAGACGTCCCGGAAGGCAAGAACGGGCTCGTGGCGGGGATGAGGACCGTCCACTACGGCACCATCCCCGATCTCGGCAGCATCGATGCCGGCGGTGACGGCAGCGGCCCCTCCCGCCGGCTGTTCCTCAAGCCCGAGACATGGGGCGTGAGGCGCAACCCGATTTTGTCGAGTACCGTCGCCGATTCCCTTTCCGAGGGGATGAGCGAGCGCAAGACGCGCTTCTCCGATTGGTACGAATCGACGCGTCACATGCTTTCGTTCATCGAGACGCGCTTTGCCGACCCTAGGCGCGGCGGCGCCAGGAAGGAGCACCTGCCTTCCGGCCTTGGCGTCAGGCTTACCGCCGTCGCCGGACTGCTCAAGGAAGACCGCTGCCCGGAGGCGGCGAGGCTGCTTGTCGCAGGCAATCCGGACAAGGGCGGCGGAATAAGGATGGTGCTGTTCAATATCGGCAAAATCCTGGCGAATCCGGACAATCTCAACGAGAGAGGATTGGAGGACATCAATTACCTTCTTTCCGAAATCAGGAAGGACATCGGCGACAAGAGCGGGCGCAGTGAGAACCGCCTCGGCAATGAAATCATGATAGAGGCGGAGTATCTGCCCTGACTGCGGTAACCTTTCGCCGCGCGGCGTGTAAACAAAGCAGAACCTTTCAAACCACCCCATCAAAGTGAAAAAATGGTATAATGCCATCCGCAATCCTAAGGAAGGAGAGTTGAACATGCTAGACGGTATTTCTCAAAGCCTCGTAAACATCGCCAGCAAAGTCGGCAAGGGCGACTTTGACAAGGAGATCA
>CAMNLN010000077.1 GCA_946543025.1 uncultured Verrucomicrobiota bacterium | reverse complement strand
GTCTTGCCGCCGTCGGCGCTCTCGGACTGGACGGAGGAATCGACGAAACCGCCGAACTTGCTGTGGCAGCGGATTTGCGCGACGATGCGTCCGTCCGCCGTCTCGACGGCATGGGGTTCGTGGCATTCGCGCAAGACATTGATCTGCTCGGGGAAGGGAATCTCGCCGATCACGCGCCAGTTCTTGCCCTTGTCCGTGGATTCGGCGGCCACAATCTTGCCGATGCCCGCACCGAGGTTCTTGTGGTCGGCGTCGCCGCTCTTTCCTACGTAAAGGAGGCGTCCGTCTTTCAGCTGGATGGGACCGTGCGGCGCGGAGCAGGGCGTGCGCACGGCCGGTTCCCACGTCTTGCCGCCGTCGGTGGAGCGGCGCATGAACGCGCCCAACTGCGCCTCGACCTCTTCTGGACGCAGCTTCTCGTCGTGCAGCCACCAGTAGAACTGCGGCGAACCTGGCTTCAGCTTCGCGCGGTCGCGGATCGAGCTGCGGTAGGCGATGGACGTGAACCACGTCATGACGAGCGAGCCGTCGTCCAGCGTGAGGATGCCCGAGTCGCGGTCGTCGAGGATCGTGTTGCAGATGTTCACGGGCGCGCTCCACGTCTGGCCGCCGTCCGTGCTGCGGATCAACTGGGACTTGCCGAACGGGCAGATGTGCTCGTCGCGGTCGCCGGAGAATACGGCAAGAAGGTCGCCGTTCGGTGCGCGGCACACGGTTGGCCAGCCGATGTACCGCCCCGGTTCCTTGCAGAGGGCCTTCGTCCAGATGATCTCTGCGCGCGCCTGGACGCGCGGCGCGCCGCAGATTTCGTCGGCGCCTGGCGCGATGCCGGCGAGGGCACATGTCAAAGAAAGAATGGCAAGTCTTTTCATGGTCATGTTCCTATCAAGGGGTGAATAGAGGCATTATAGCCGTTGGATGGCGTTCGCCGCTACCACGATATTGCGATTGTAATTTGGCGGCATGCCGCCTCGTCCTTTCCCCTGTTTCGGCGAGCGAGAGGGCGCGCCGCGAGATAACCGCAAGAGGAACGGTGGAATGCTCATGTCGTTCGCTTGCCAGTCGTCATCCGTTGGGTTATAATACGGGCCGATGTGGGAAATTCAGTTGAAATGCGCGGGTCGTCGGCGTCGCTCCCGGCCGGTGGCATTCGCAATCTTGGCAAAACACCCACTACGGAACTCAGAAGGATAGCCCGCATGGATGCAGATAAGGCAAAAGGCAAGATCGAGGATGCGTTGGCGGCGGTGCTGCCGACGGCGGATGGCGAGGCGGCCGCGCTGTACGCCGCGATGCGGTGGGCGGTGGAAGGCGGCGGCAAGCGCGTCCGCCCGCTCGTCTGCCTTGCCGCCGCCGAAGCCGTCGGCGGCGCGCCGGAGGACGCGCTGATGCCCGCCTGCGCGATCGAGTTGCTGCATTCCTACACGCTCGTGCACGATGACTTGCCGGCGATGGACAATGATACGGAACGGCGCGGCCGCCCCAGCACGTGGGCGAAGTTTGACGAAGCGACAGCGATTCTCGCAGGAGACGCCTTGCAGGCGCTCGCGTTCGCCGCCCTCGCGCAGACGCCTTGCCCGGCGTGGGTGCGTGCGAAGCTGGGCGCGATCCTGGGCGAGGCTGCCGTAGGCGTGGTGTGCGGCCAGGCGGCCGAGCTCGCCGGCTCTGTTGACGTCGACTATGTCTACGGGCACAAGACGGCCGACCTCTTCGTGGCGGCGGCGGCACTCGGCGCGACGGCGGGCGGCGGCACGGACGCGCAGGTGGCGCGGCTGCGCGAGTTCGCGCGGCACCTCGGGCTCGCCTTTCAGCACGAGGACGATCTCCTCGACGGCGACTCGCCTCTTGGCCGCGACGAGGCCGAGCGGCGCGTACGCGCGCATACCGAGTCCGCGCTCGCTGCGCTCGCTGGCCTGCCCGGAGATACGGCCTTTCTCGCGGACCTCGCCGCGCGCCTCGCTACGCGCACGGCCTAGCCAAGGCCGCACGGACATGGTATATTGAACGAAAAGCCAAGCAGGAGACAGATGAACATGGACATTTCACGGAAGAACTTTCTCATCGGGTCGATGGCCGTTGCGGCGGCGGGCGCGCGGCGGATGTTCGCCGCGCCGGCCGGCACGGTCTGCGGCACCCCGCGGATGAAGGTGGGCGTATTGAGCGACATCCACGTGCGCAACGAAGAGACGCAGAAGGTCTTCGTCAAGGCGCTCGAATGGTACCGCGCGCAGGGCGTGGACGCCGTGCTGGTTGCGGGCGACATGGCCGACCACGGGCTCGTGTTCCAGCTCCAGCTCGTGGCGGACGCCTGGTTCAAGGTGTTCCCGGAGAACAAGACGCCGGACGGACGCCCCGTGACGCAGCTTCTCGAATACGGCAACCATGACGTGGCGAACTGGAAGGAGAAGGAATTCAAGACGCCGGAGGAACGCGCCGCCAAGATGATCAAGTTCGATCCGAAGAGGCGCTGGGAGGAGGCGTTCAGGGAGGCCTATACGCCCGTCTTCGCCAAGAAGATCGAGAAGCC
The DNA here is from genome assembly GCA_946543025.1 of uncultured Verrucomicrobiota bacterium. Lineage (GTDB taxonomy): Bacteria > Verrucomicrobiota > Kiritimatiellia > RFP12 > UBA1067 > RUG572. The sequence continues at coordinate 9,877 of CAMNLN010000077.1, read as the reverse complement.
GAACGGCTGCTACACGTTCATCGGCGCGCACTGGCCTGGCATCGGGGGCCTCGGCGACTGGCTGAAGGCGAACGGCAAGGATCTGGACCCGGCGCTGCCGTTCTTCTATTTCCAGCACTCGCACCCGAAGGACACGTGCTACGGCCCGTGGGCGTGGGGCCACGACGACGGCGCGTCCACGAAGTCGCTCACGCCGTTCCCGAACGCGATCGCGCTCTCGGGGCACTCGCACTACACGCTCACCGACGAACGCACCGTATGGCAGGGCGCGTTCACTTCCATCGGCACGAGCTCGCTCTCCTACACGTCGCTCGACTACAACTACCGCGAGAACGCCGGCCCCAACAACTACGGACACATGCCGAAGCGCGCGCGCCAGATGGATCGCCTGAACACGCAGGAGGGCAAGCAGGGGATGTTGTTCACGGTCTGCGACGACCACATCCGCATCGAGCGGCGCGAGTTCCTGTACGACCAGACGTTGGGCGACGACTGGATCCTGCCGGTCGGCAAGGCGGCGGAGAAGCCGTTCGTCTACGCGAAGCGGATTCCCGTACGCACGGCGCCGGAGTTCCCGCAGGGTGCCGCCGTGAAGGTGGCGCTCGTGCCGCCGAAGGCGGAGAAGGACAAGCCCGCACCGAAGGAGCCGACGCACGTGGAGGTTTCCTTCCCTGCCGCCGAGACGCGCGCCAAATGCCGCGTGTTCGAGTACGAGGTGCAGGCCGTGGTGGTGGAGGACGATGTGGAGATGGTGGCGTGCACGCGGCGCGTAATCGCGCCGGACTTCCACGTGCCGGCGTCGAAGGCCGGCAGGCCGGGGGCCTGCGCGTTTGCGCTCGCCGACCTGCCGAAGGGCGTTCACCTCCGCTTCGACGTGCGCCCGATCGAGTGCTTCGGCAAGAAGGGCCGGCCTATCCGGTCCGACGCCGCGTTCGTGGCGTGACCGTGCGTCAAGTTTGAAAGGATCTTCACGATGGACAAAAGGCTGTTGGTCATGGCGGGACTCGCGACGGTCGTTGCGCAGTTCGTTTTTGCAGGTTTGCGCGAGGATTTCCGTTCGCCGCGGGGCGCGACGCGCGAGAACACGGGACCGCTCTTCTGGATGCACGGCACCGAGACGCCTGAACGCCTGCGCGAGTACGTGGGGCGCGTGGACGAAAGCGGGCAGGGCATCCTGACCATCGAGTCGCGTCCCCACGTCGACTGGATGCGCGACGGCTGGTGGCGCGACGTCGACGTCGTGCTCGACGCCTGCAAGAAGCGTGGCATGAAGATGATGGTGTTCGACGACTACTGGTGGCCGAGCCAGGGGATGGGCGGCAAGTACCCGATCCCTGAACAGTTCCAGTGCCGCGACGTGAAGGGGACGGTGTATCTGAGCCATGAGGCGCCGGCGAAGGTCGAGAACGAGGTTGCCCGGATCGTCGTGAGGGAGATCGAGAAGGACATTTTCAAACCCGGCCCGGGCGGCGACAAGACGATCGTCTACACGTGGTTCACGTCGAACGGCAACTACCGCTTCCCGACGGTGAACGGTCTCGACGAGGCGGCGGTCGACTGGTTCCTCGCGAACTACTACCAGCCGTACTACGACAAGTACAAGGCGGCGTTCGAGGACGGCACGATCCCAGGCTTCTTCTTCGACGAGCCGCAGTTCAGGTCGTGGTGGGGGCCGGCGCTCGCGAAGGAACTCGAGGCGCGCGGCGACGACGCGGGCGAGCTGCTCACCGCGCTCAAGTTCAAGCTCGCCGACCCGGAGGAGCAAGCTCGCGCCCTCTACCGCTACCACGACGCGCGCGCGGAAGTTTGGGGGCGCACGATGTACGGACGGCAGAGCGACTGGTGCGCGAAGCACGGCGTGTTTTCGAGCGGACACTTCCTCGAGCACGCCAACGACCACTACAGCCCCGTCCTCGCGGGCGGCAACGTGATGCAGCAGATGAAGTACGTGACGGTGCCGGGCGTCGACCTCGTGTGCCGCCAGTACTACCCCAACCAGCGCGAGAGCGCAAAGCACCAGGTCTTCTTCGGCCAGATGCCGAAGTACGCCTCTTCGACCGCGCATGTCTACAACCGTCACAACGGGCTGAACTGGTGCGAGATATTCGGCGCGTACGGGCAGGACGTCACCTACCCGCAGATGAAGTGGCTGTGCGACTGGCACCAGTACCAGGGTTGCTACTATCTGATCCCGCACTCCTTCAACCCGAAGGCGCCGGACGACAGGGACTGCCCGCCCTATTTCTACAACGGCGGCTTCGAGCCTCGCTACCCGCTCTTCCGCGTGTGGGCGGACTACAACAACCGCTGCGCGCTCCTGCTTTCCGGCGGCGAACACGTGTGCCACGTCGCGCAGTGCATCCCCGGCGTGAGCTACCATGTGGGCAAGACGATCCGCCCCGAGATGTTCACGTTCGCGATCCAAGACGCGCAGCTCGACAGCGACTGGATGGGCTACGATGTGGTGGAATCCGCGCGCATCGAAAAGAATCCGCGCACCGGGCGCGTCGCGCTCCGTACCGAAAACGGCGCGGAGCGCTACGACGTTCTCTCGCTCCCCGCCACGGAGTACGTGCCGTTCGCGGTCCTCGAGCAGGCGCTCGCGTTTGCGAAGGCCGGCGGCGTGGTGGTGGGCTACGGCATCAGGCCGTGCAACACGCCCACGCGCGGCAAGACGACGGCGGACGTGCAGAAGATCGTGGCGGAGATCTTCGCGCTGCCCACGGCGCTCTTTCTTGACGGCGAGCCGGACGGCGCGCGGCTCCGCGCCGCGCTCGCGAGAAACTATCCCGGAACCGATCAGCCGTTCGCCGTGCGCGCGTTCGACTTCCCCGGCCTCTCGGTGACGGACGGGCGGATGCTCGCCGTGAACCACTACGTGAAGAACGGCGCGACGACGCTCTTCATCGCGAACCAGGATTTCAATCGCCGCCGAGACCTGTCGGTCCGCGCCAAGTGGCCGGCCGGGGAGGCAGAGCTGTGGGATCCGATGCAGGGCACGGTGGAACGTCCGCTCGTGAAGGACGGACTCGTCAGGCTTGCGCTCGAGCCCTCGCAGGCCGTGTTCCTCGTATGGCCGCGCGGCGGGCGCGGGGCGCCTGCCCTGCCGCGCGTGGAGAGGCCAGAGGGAAAGATGGTCGCGGTTGACGTGAAGGAAACCGTCACGCCGATGGTCGCGGGCGGCGCGAACGAGCCTGCCGCCCTGTCCCTGAACTACGCGAAGTGGATTTGGCATCCCGTCAATCCCAGGGCGCAGGGCAAGGTGACGTTCCGCGCCAGGCTCGACGCGCCGGCGGCGCAGGAGGCGACGATCACGTTCTCCTGCGACAACGCGGCGACGGTGTGCGTGAACGGGCAGAAGGTGGCGGAGCAGAAGGCGGGGAACGCGCCAGGCTACGGCGGATGGCGCGCGCCCACCACAGCGACGTTCCCGCTGAAGGCGGGCGGCAACGACATCGAGGTGCTGGCGGAAAATTCGGTGCCGGGTCTCGCGGGCTTCGTGGCGGCCGTCAGGTGGCCGGCCGGGCTTCTGCTCACGGACGGGCAGGCCTGGGAGGTTTCCCGCACGGGCGAGGCGGCAGTCAAGCCGCTTGAGGTCTGCCGTTACGGCCAAGGCGCGTGGAAGCAGCTTGATCCGGCGGGACGCGTCACGCGCAGTCCGTTCGACGCGAGCGTGGCGACGGCCTGCGCGTTTACGCTGCCTGCGCTTCGGCCCGGCGAGCGTGTCTATTTCGTCTGCGACGGCACGGAAGGCGAAAGTTCCGCCGCCGTGACGGTGAACGGCGCGTTTGCGGGCGGCTTCATCGGCGCGCCGTACCGGCTAGACGTCACGCGGGCGGTCACGGCGGGCGCGAACAGGCTCGAGGCGAAGCCGTTCCGCCTGAAGAACCCGCGTATCGTCGTCGTGCCGTGCGCGGACGTTTCCCAGTAGGGCCGACGGCGCGGGCCGGAGGCGGATTTGTGATATAATTGAATCGTCTTTTTCAACGAAAGGAAATCATGACATGAAAACGAAGATGCTGTTGGGTCTGGCGGCCGTGGCCGCAGCAGGGGTGCTGGGCGCGGCCCAGCCGGACTACGCCACGTTCATCTGCCACCGGGGCGAGTCGCACGACGCGCCCGAGAACACGCTGCCGGCGTACAAGACCGCCGTGGACCGCGGGTTCGGCTTCGAGTGCGACATCTACCTCTCGGCCGACAAGCGCGTGTTCACGTTCCATGACAGCAACCTGAAGCGCACGACGGCCGGCGCCTGCACGAAGAAGTGCGCCGAGGCCAGCTGGGCGGACGAAATCTCGAAGGTCGACGTGGGCGGCTGGGGCAAGTGGAAGGGTTCCAAGTTCTCGCCGACGCGCCCCGCGCTCCTGGAGGAGGTGCTGGAGCTCGCCGTGGACGGCCGCCAGATCTACGTGGAGGTGAAGCCCGGCCCGGAGATCGTGCCATACATCAAGGCGGTCTACGCGAAACAGAAGAAGGCCACGAACAAGAACACGCTCTTCATCGCCTTCAACCGCGAGACATGCAAGGAGCTGAAGAGGCTGATGCCGGAGTACAAGGTGTACTGGCTCACGTCTTCCGGCTACAAGGGCAAGGACAAGAAGTGGACGCCGATTACCGTGGACTACGTGCTGCAGGGCCTTAAGGAGACGGGCGCGGACGGCGTGGACTGCCACTTCAAGCCGGAGGTGGTCACGGCCGACTTCATCAAGGCGATCAAGGACAAGGGCTACGAGTTCCACGCATGGACGATCGACAGCCTCGACCAGTCGCTCCTCGCCTTCGAGCGCGGCGCGCAGACCGTGACGACCAACTGCGCGAAGAAGCAGCTTGACGAATACAAGGCCCGGAAGAACAAGTAGCGGTTCTCCATCCATGCCGTTCTCGATCTTCCTTGCCCTCAAGTACCTGAAGCCGAAGCGCTCGGTGACGAGCGTCATCACCTGCGTGTCGGTGCTGGGCGTCTTGCTGGGCGTGGCGGTGGTGATCATCGTCCGCGCAGTGATGACGGGCTTCGGCGACCTGTGGCAGGAGAAGATACTCGACTTCAAGCCGCACATCTCCCTGACGGCGCTCGGTTCGGGGCGGGTGATCCACGGCGAGGAAGAGCTGGCGAGAAAACTGGCGGCGATCCCCGGCGTGACGGCCGTCACGCCGGAGATCGATACGCGCGTCATGCTGGAATATCGCGGGCGCATCTCCGCGCCGGTGATCCTGGGCGTGGACGCCGAGCGGTTCACGTCCGCCTACAAGGTGGGCCAGCCGCGCGCGGGGACGTTCGACCTGGACGGCGACTCGATCGTGCTGGGCATCGACCTCGCCCGGTCGCTCGGGGTCTGGGTGGGCGACGACGTGACGGTTTACTCGCCGAAGACGCTCGTGGCGCGCGACGAGATCTTCCTGCCGCTGAAATGGCGTGTGGCCGGAATCTTCTCGTCCGGCCAGCGCGACTACGACTCCGGCTTCGCCGTCGCCTCGCTTGTCAACGCGCGCGAGCTGATGGGAATGGAGAAGGGCGTGTTCGCGATCCATCTCAAGCTGGAGGCGCCGGCCGATCCCGAGCGGTTTCCGGTCGTCCGCGACCAGGTGGCGGCGGCGGCGCCCGACTGCCGCCTCGTCACCTGGCAAGAAGCCGACCGCGAGATCTTCAACGCGCTCGCGGTGGAGAAGAACATGACGGCGCTCCTCCTCTCGCTCATCACCGTGGTGGCGCTCTTCTGCGTGATGAACACGCTGCTCGTCCTCACCGTGCAGAAGACGCCTGAAATCGGCCTCCTGAAGGCTCTCGGATTTCCCAAGTCCAAGATCATGGGCGCGTTCGTCGTGCACGGGCTGGTGCAGTGTACGGTGGGCGTCGTCCTGGGGCTGGCCGCCGCGTTCGCGGTGCTGAAGAACCTGCAGAACCTGGTGGAGCTGCTGGCGCGGTTCGGCATCGAGGTGTTCCCGAAGTCGGTATACGGGCTCGACGCGATCCCCTATCGGCTTGTGACGGCGGACGTCGTGTGGGTGGTGTCAATCGTGTTCACGTTTGGGCTCCTGGCCTCGCTCGTGCCGGCGTTCCTCGCCGCGTCGAAGAACCCGGTCGAGGCACTCTCGCACAGCTAGGGGAGACAGGATGGCAATTGAGCACATCGGCGTCTACCGCATCGTCCGTCTGCTGGGGCAAGGCGGCATGGGGGCGGTCTACGAGGTCGTCCACGAAAAGCTCGGCGTCCACTACGCGCTCAAGACGTTCACGCTCGACCACGGGCACGTCGAGCTGCTGAAGGAACGCTTCCTCGCCGAGGGCCGCATCCTTGCCCGCCTCCACCACCCGAACCTCGTGCGCGTGTTCGACCTGGATTTCGACGCCGTCGCGCAGACGCTCTACTTCGTGATGGATCTCGTGCTCTACAAGGACGGCGAGCCGTACACGTTGGCCGACGTGGAGGACGGCAGCGCGGACGAGGATCACCTCTCCCGCTGGTTCGGACAGCTCGCCTCTGCGCTCGACTACATCCATGACGCGGGCATCGTCCATCGCGACATCAAGCTCAACAACATCCTCCTCGGCGCGCACGGCGGCGTGGTGCTGAGCGACTTCGGCGTCTCGCGCTTCTGCAGCGGCCAGCTACGCGAAGATCTCCACCTGGACCGCACGATCGTCTCCGGCGAGGCCACCACGGGCAAGCTTGTCATGGGAACCGTCGGCTACATGGCCCCCGAGGTCAGGCGCGGCGAGGACGCCACGGCCGCAGCCGACGCCTATTCGCTCGGCATCGTGTTCTTCCGGCTCTTGACGGGTGTGTGGTTCGAGAACCGCCCGAACATCTGGGGTCTGCTGGAACCGTTCGACGAACGCTGGCGGCGGATTCTCCAGCGTCTTCTGGCCGAGAATCCGAACGACCGGCCGATTCAGCTGACGCCGCTTGCCCGCTCGTTGTCTGGCACGGAGGCCGTAGGCCAATCCGATATGCGCACGTCGGACATGCCGTCGCCTTCCAGGCACCGCCGCTGGTGGATTGCCGCCGCGGCGGCACTGCTGCTTTGCGCCGTTGCGGTCGGTGTGTCCTTCCTGCGCCGTTCCGGGCGGAAGGACACGCCGCAGACCGTCAGCGTGGCACATCTCTTCGCAATCCCAGAATCAGCACCGGACTGACCGCAGTGTCCACTTTCCCAGATACCCCTGTGACGCTTCTCGCCCGCATCGCCGTCCAGGCCACCGGACAGCGGACCGACGAGGCAGCCTGGGTACGCCTCTTCAACCTCTACGCGCCGGCCATCCGCAAGTTCGCCGAACTTCAGGGGTCCTCGCCGGCGGACGCAGAGGACGTGGCGCAGGAAATCTTCATGCGGCTCGTAGACATCCTGCGCAACGGGCGCTACAACGCGGACGCGGGACGCTTCCGTTGCTATCTCGCTACGCTGGTTCGCAACGAGCTGGTCAGCCGCTGGCGCAAGGCCAAGGTGCGGGCGGCGGGCGTGCCGATCGACGCGATCGCCGATGATCTGCAGCCCGTCCTGCCGCCGGAAGCCGCTGCGCGGCTGGACGCGAAATGGCGGCTGGCCCGGCACGAGGCCGCCGTGGAGCACGCGCTCACGAAGACCGCGCTCTCCGGCCAGTCGCGGGAAATCTACCGCGCCTACGCGCTGGAAGAACGCCCCATCGACGAGGTGGCCGCCCGCTTCGGCGTCTCGCGCAATGTGGTCGCGCAGGTCAAGACGCGCGTCAACCGCATGGTCGCCTCTCTCGAGGCGGAGTACGGCGAGTGATATCGGCCACAACGAACACAGAGATCACAGTGAGCGCATGTGGGTAGGGTAGATTGTCTCACACAGAGGCACAGAGACACAGAGTTTCTGGGTGGATTGCAAGGATTTGGAGCTGGGGCGCTGCCTCAGGCCCCGAAAGCAATCAAATCACGTGCGATTGACCGGCATTCGGGGCACGGGGCGGAGCCCCATCTCTAAATTACGCTTAAAACTCTGTGTCTCTGTGCCTCTGTGTGAGAATGTCCCATCCCCTCTCTGCGATCTAATGTGTCCTTTGTGGCAAAAACTCACCATCCCGCTGTCATCGGCGCGAACCGGATGCGTTTAACCTGATGACGGCTGGATGCCCGAAGGGGCGTCGCGCGGCAGACCGTTGAACCGGCGACGGCGATATGGTACAATCTGCCGCGTTGGCGCATGTCTTCCGAAAGACTGGTAATCTCGAAAGGGCGTGCGGTGGCGAGAGCAGCCCTGCTCAGGCGGGCCTGTTCCCGTGCGCGTTCCCCTTTGGGCAGACCAGTCGCCTCGGAAGAGAACCGTATGGGAACTTTTTATGGACAAAGGAGACGAGACGATGATGACGAGAAACAGGGTAGTGGGCCGTTTGCTGACGGCAGGCTGCATGATGCTGGCGGCGGTGGGCGCGTGGGCGATGCCCACGAAGACCGACCTCGCGCAGGCCCAGCGGCTCGTGCAGGACCTGACGGCCGACGACCTGAATGCCCTCCGGGCCGGGACCAAGAAGCCCGGCGAGGTGGCCGCCGCCCAGCTGGCGCTGGCGGACGAGGCCGAGACGGAGGCGGGCAAGTACCTTCTCCTGCAAGGCGCGTTCAAGCTGTACGCCCGAAGCGCGGCCTACGACGCGGCGGCGGATGTGCTCGCGCGGATGCGCAAGGAGATTGCCGACCTGCCGCCGGAGGTGGTGGTGGAGCTGGTGAACGGCGAGATGCGGCGCGTGGCAGCGGAGAAGGCGCCGGGCGTGCTGGCCATCTTCCGGGACGCGCAGCGGACGATCAAGTGCCGCAAGGAGCTGGCGGCGGCAGAGGCGGCCGCCCAGGCGAAGCCTAATAATGCCGCCGTCCAGCGCCGCCTGGCGGAGTGCCACGCGGGCCTCGGCGACTGGGCAAAGGCGCTGGAGATCTTCGCGAAGGCTGGCGACGAGGCGGCGAAGTACGAGCAGGATCCCGCGTCCGCGAAGGGGTACGACCTCCTGAAGGCGGCGAACTACTGGTGGGACTACCAAGCGAAGGACGACGAGCCGTTCAAGGTGCATGCTGCCGTTCTCTACAGGAAGGGCCTTGCCGACGGCTCGATCTCCGGCCTGCGCAAGACGCTCGCCGAGAAGCGCGTCAAGCAGATGGAGGGCGCTTTGGCGGCCGCGCCCGACGCGCCTAGCGGCGGCGAGGTGGCGGCAATCCAGCCCAAGCAGTCGCAGACGAAGATGCTTGACCTCGGCGGCGGCGTGCAAATGGAGATGATCTATGTTGCGCCGGGTTCGTTTATGATGGGGAGCGACAATGATAGTAGCAAAGAAGGGCGCGCTCGGCCGGTTCACAAGGTGACCCTGACGAAAGGATTTTGGCTTGGGAAGTACGAGGTGACGCAAAGACAGTGGCAACAAGTGATGGGTAACAATCCTTCCAAATTTAGGGGTGATGACTTGCCGGTAGAACAGATTTCTTGGGACGATTGCCAGAGTTTCATCGAGAAGGTGAATGCGAGACTGAAGGACAATACCGCACGTCTGCCAACAGAGGCAGAATGGGAGTACGCCTGTCGTGCAGGGACAACTGGAGACTTTGGAGGAACTGGACAATTAGACGATATGGGGTGGTATGTGGCGAATAGTGACGGCACGACGCATCCGGTGGGACAGAAACAGGCGAACGCATGGGGCTTTCATGACATGCACGGCAATGTGCTTGAGTGGTGCCTTGACTGGCTTGGCCCTTATTCGGAAGGCTCTGTTACGGATCCTCTAGGCTCATCGTCAAGTTCAACACGAAAAGGTTGTCGAGGGGGATGTCGATATGAAAAAAAGCAGGATTGTGCATCAGGTCATCGTGTCGCCCAAACAACTTCTTATTCGGGTGGAGGTGTGGGCTTTCGCCTCTGCATGAATGCCGAA
>CAMNLN010000076.1 GCA_946543025.1 uncultured Verrucomicrobiota bacterium | reverse complement strand
TCGTGCTCCAGCACCACTGCCTCATGCACTCCTGCAAGGTGGAGCAGAACCACCATGGCCAGACGAAGGAAGACACCTTCCTCTGCATCCCGCCGCTCTACCACACGGGCGCCAAGATGCACTGGTTCGGCAGCTTCCTCGTGGGCGGCAAGGCTGTCCTTCTCAAGGGCGTGAAGCCCGAATGGATCCTGCGCGCGGTGAGCGAGGAACAGTGCACGATCGTATGGCTGCTCGTCCCGTGGGCGCAGGACATCCTCGACGCGATCGAGCGCGGCGACGTGAAGCTCGCCGACTACAAGCTCGACCAGTGGCGGCTCATGCACATCGGCGCGCAGCCCGTGCCGCCCGCGCTCATCAAGCGCTGGAAGGGCGTGTTCCCGAAGCACGACTACGACACGAACTACGGGCTCTCGGAGTCGACCGGCCCCGGCGCCGTCCATCTCGGCATCGAGAACATCGACCACGTGGGCGCGATCGGCGTGGCGGGCTACGGCTGGCAGACGAAGATCATCCGCCCCGACGGCAGCGAGGTGACCCCCGGCGAGGTGGGCGAGCTGGCCGTGAAGGGGCCGGGCGTCCTCAAATGCTACTACAAGAACCCCGAGGCGACGAAGGAAATCCTCTCCGACGACGGCTGGCTCCGCACGGGCGACATGGCCGAGCTGCGCGACGGGTTCATCTACCTCGTCGACCGCGCGAAGGACGTGATCATCACCGGCGGCGAGAACCTCTACCCCGTGCAGATCGAGGACTTCCTGCGCGCGCATCCGGCCATCAAGGACGTTGCCGTGATTGGCCTCGCGGACGCGCGCCTCGGCGAGATCGCCGCCGCGATCATCGAGGTGAAGGAGGGACAGACCCTCACCGAGGAGGAAGTCAACAGCTTCTGCCTCGACCTGCCGCGCTACAAGCGCCCGCGCAAGATCATCTTCGCGCCCGTGCCGCGCAACCCCACCGGCAAGATCGAAAAGCCGAAGCTGCGCAAGATGTACGGCGCAGACACCCTCATCGCCCGGCAAAACGGCTTGTGACCTTTTTCGAAGGAAAGACCATGACTCAGCTTGAAGCGGCCCGGAAGGGTCTTGTGACCGACGCGATGCGGACCGTCGCGGCCGAAGAGAACGTCGCCGCGGAGACCGTGCGCGCGGCCGTGGCGGACGGCACGGCCGTCATTCCGCTCAATCCCGCGCACGCGAACTGCCGCCCCGTGGGCGTGGGCCGGATGTTCACGACAAAGATCAACGCGAACCTCGGGCGCAGCGTGACGCACTCCGGAAAGGGCGACGAGTTGGAGAAGCTCGCGATCGCGCTCAAGGCCGGAGCCGACTTCGTGATGGACCTTTCCGTGGGCGAGGACGTGAAGTCGATCCGGCAGGGGATGCTCGACGCCAGCCCCAAGCCCCTCGGCACCGTGCCCGTCTACGAGACCATCAGCCGCCTGAAGGGAGACATCCCGCACATGGATCCGTCGCTTCTGCTGGACGTCATCCGCGAGCAGGCGGAGCAGGGCGTCGACTTCATGACGCTGCACGCGGGGCTCATGCTGAAGCACATTCCGGCCGCGATGAAGCGCAAGATGGGCATCGTGAGCCGCGGCGGTTCCATCATGGCCGAATGGATGATGGAGAACAAGGCCGAGAACCCGCTCTACACGCATTGGGACGAGGTGATGGACATCTTGGCGGCGCACGACGTGACCGTGTCGCTTGGCGACGGAATGCGCCCGGGCTGCCTGGCTGACGCCTCGGACGCGGCGCAGTTCGGCGAGCTGGACGTCCTTGGCGAGCTCGTGGACCGTTGCCGCGCGCGCGGCGTGCAGGTGATGGTGGAGGGGCCCGGACACGTGCCGTTCGACCAGATCAAGATGAACATGGAACGCGAGCAGACGTCCTGCAAGGGCGCGCCGTTTTACGTGCTGGGGCCGGTGGTTACCGACATCGCGCCCGGCTACGACCACATCGTAAGCGCGATCGGCGCGACGGCCGCCGCCACCTACGGCGCGTCGCTTCTCTGCTACGTGACGCCCGCCGAGCATCTCGGCCTCCCCGACGGCGACGAGGTGCATCGCGGCTGCATCGCCTACAAGATCGCCGCGCACGCGGGCGACGTGGCGCGCGGCCTTCCCGGCGCGCGGGCGCGAGACGACGCGATGGCCGACGCGCGGGCGGCGTTCGACTGGGACCGCCAGTTCTCGCTCTGCCTCGACCCGGAGCGCGCCAGGACCCGCTGGCTCAAGACGCGCGCGTTTACGGACGAGGCGCACACGGACGACCATTGTTCCATGTGCGGCAAGGAGTTCTGCGCCGTGCGCACCTCCCGTCGCATTCGTGATCTCGCCCAATCGTCCGAAAACTTGTAAATCGCGCTTCCATTTTCGCCGAAAGAAGGGTATAATCTTCACCACACCAAAAAAGCAACTGGAGATCAAGTACATGAAAAAGCTGTTGATGGCGTTTGCGGTCTTTTGTTCGGCATCCGTTCTGCACGCGGAGGCCGATTACTATGCCATGGCCTCCCTGTGGGCACCGGGTCAGATCCCGATGTCTTCGAGTTCGGTCATCTACGGCGTACGTGGTACGGTGTTCTACGGCGACTGTTCGCGCCTGAACGGCCTGGACCTGGCCATCGGCGCCAACCGTGCGCGCGAAAGCTTCAACGGCTTGGCGATCGCAGGCGTTTTCAACCGTGCCAACAACGCCGCCGGCGTGCAGTTGAGCTTCGCAAACGTGGTCGAGAACGAGTTCTCGGGCCTGCAGGCCGGCGTATGGAACCATGCGGGCCACGGCTACGGTGTGCAGCTGGGCGGCGTCAACACGGCCGGCTACTTCGCGGGCCTGCAGCTGGGCATCTTCAACTGGGCGGACGACCTCGACGGCCTGCAGCTCGGCCTGGTCAATGTCATCGCCGATCAGTCGCTTTACGTGTTGCCGTTCCTGAACATTGGTTTCTAAGATGGACGAAGTCAAGGAATCGGACACGAGCCGCCACTTCCTGCGGCAGTGGATCGAGGAGGACGTGGCGGCGGGTCGCACGGGCGGAACCGTCGTCACGCGTTTTCCGCCGGAGCCCAACGGCTACATTCACATCGGTCACGCGAAGGCCGTGTGCGTGGACTTCGGCATGGCGCGGCTCTTCGGAGGCGAATGCCATCTGCGGCTCGACGACACGAACCCGACGAAGGAGTCGGACGAGTACGCCGAGAACATCAAGAACGATATCCGCTGGCTCGGCTGGCAGTGGTCGGGCGCGGGCGACGGCAAGGAGCCTGGCTTCTACAACGCGTCGAACATGTTCGATACGATGTACCAGATCGCGGAGAACCTGATCAAGGCGGGTCAGGCCTACTGCTGCAACCTCGGCCAGGACGAGTGGAAGGAGTACCGCGGGGTCCCCGAGAAGCCGGGGCGTCCTTCTCCCAGCCGCGACACCACCCCCGAGCGCAACCTGACGATCTTCCGCGACATGCGCGCCGGCAAGTACGCCGACGGCGAATGGTGCCTCAGGGCGAAGATCGACATGGCCTCGCCCAACATCCATTTCCGCGATCCGGTGATCTACCGCATCCGGCACGTGAGCCACTACCACCTCGGCGACAAGTGGTGCATCTACCCGATGTACGACTTCGCGCATCCGATCGAGGATGCGCTGGAGGGCGTGACGCATTCCATGTGTACGCTTGAGTTCGAGGTGCACCGTCCGCTCTACGACTGGGTGGTGGACCGCCTGGACGAGATGGGAATGCTGGTCGTGCGCAACGGCGTGAAGATTCGGCCGCAGCAGCGCGAGTTCGCGCGTCTCAACCTCACGTACACCGTGATGTCGAAACGGCTGCTCCTTCAGATGGTGACGGAAGGGCAGGTCGCCGGTTGGGACGATCCGCGCATGCCGACCGTGTGCGGGATGCGTCGGCGCGGCTTTACGCCGGGCGCGATCCGCGAGTTCTGCGACCGCGTGGGGGTGACGAAGGTGGAGAGCGAGAGCGACACCGCCCTGCTCGAATGGTGCGTGCGCGAGGAGCTGAACAAGACCGCGTTTCGCCGCATGGCCGTGCTCGATCCCGTGAAGCTCGTGATCGAGAACTTCGAAGGCACGCGTACCGTCGTGAAGCCGAACAACCCGCTTGACGAGACGAGCGGCTCGCGCGAAATCCCGTTTTCGCGCGAGCTGTGGATCGACCGCGCCGACTTCCAGGAAAACCCGGAAAAGAAGTTCTTCCGCCTGGGGCCGGACCGCGAGGTGCGCCTCGCGGGCGCGTGCATCGTCAAGTGCGTCGGATACGAGAAGGACGCCGACGGCAAGGTGTCCCTGGTCCGCTGCACGTGGGACGAAGGCTCGTGGGGCGGCAACGCGCCCGACGGGCGCAAGGTCAAGGGGACGATCCACTGGGTGGACTGCGCGACGGGCGTCAAGGCGGAAGTGCGCCTCTACGACCGCCTCTTCACCGTGCCGAACCCGCTGCAGGACGGCAGCGACCAGTTCCTCAAGTATCTGAATCCCGATTCCCTCAAGACGGTGACGGCCTACGTGGAGCCCGCGCTTGCGGCGGCCGCGCCCGGCGACCGGTTCCAGTTTGAGCGCACGGGCTACTTCTGCGCAGACGCGAAGGATTTCCGTCCCGAGGCGCCGGTGTTCAACCGCACGGTCACGCTCAAGGATTCCTACAAGCCAATCACATAATCTGGAGTCTAACAATGACGATCTCAGACACAATCAAGTACGTGGGCGTCAACGACCACGACATCGACCTCTTCGAGGGACAGTACGTGGTGCCGAACGGCATGGCGTACAACAGCTACGTGGTGCTGGGCGGCGAGAAGGCGGCCGTGATGGACACGGTGGACGCGCGTTTCGGCGGCGAATGGCTGGCAAACGTGAAGACCGCGCTCGGCGGCAAGTCGCCTGACTATCTGGTGGTGCAGCACATGGAGCCGGACCACTCGGCCAACGTCGCGGCGTTCATGGACGCGTTCCCGCAGGCGAAGGTCGTCTCCTCCGCACAGGCGTTCCGCATGATGAAGAACTTCTTCGGCACGGAATGGGAGGACCGCCGCGTGGTGGTGAAGGAGGGCGACGCGCTCGACCTCGGCGGACGGAAGCTCGCGTTCGTGGCCGCGCCGATGGTTCACTGGCCCGAGGTGATCATGACGTACGACGCGACGGAGAAGGCGCTCTTCTCGGCGGACGGCTTCGGCAAGTTCGGCGCGAACGACGTGGAGGATCCCGAAGGCTGGGACTGCGAGGCGCGTCGCTACTACTTCGGCATCGTGGGCAAGTACGGCCCGCAGGTGCAGGCCGTCTTGAAGAAAGCGGCCGGTCTCGCGATCGAGAAGATCCTGCCGCTGCACGGCCCCGTGCTGCTCAAGCCGGAGGAGATCGCGCACGTGGTGAAGCAGTACGGCACGTGGAGCTCGTACGGCGTGGAGAGCGAAGGCGTCTGCATCGCCTACACGTCCGTCTACGGCCACACGAAGGCGGCGGCGCTCAAGCTCGCGGAACTGCTGAAGGCGAAGGGGTGTCCGAAAGTCGCGGTAGCCGACCTCGCGCGCGACGACATGCCGGAGACGGTGGAAGACGCGTTCCGCTACGGCAAGCTCGTGCTGGCCACCACCACGTACAACGCGGACATCTTCCCGTACATGCGCACGTTCATCGAGCATCTCGTGGAGCGCAACTACCAGAATCGCACGATCGGCCTGATCGAGAACGGCAGCTGGGCGCCGATGGCGGCGAAGGTGATGAAGGGCCTCTTCGAGAAGTCGAAGGGCCTCGCGTTCTGCGAGAACACGGTGACGATCGCGAGCGCGCTCAACGCGACTTCCGAGGCGAAGCTTGCCGCCCTCGCGGACGAGCTGATGAAATGACCGCATGAAAGCGCATCGCGCCAATCTTCTTGTCTGCGGATGGATCCTCCTCGTCGGTGCGCCGGTTGCGGAGGGGGCGCTCCTGAAGGTGCCGGTGGCGCAGGTGGAGCTGGGCGTGGACAAGCAGGTGAAGACGTATCCCGGGCGCGTGGTGCCCGTGGCGCAGGTGAACGTCATCCCGCAGGTGAGCGGCGAGATCCTCGAGGTCGGGTTTGAGAACGGCGCGGTCGTCAAGAAGGGCGACCTCCTCTACCGGCTCGACCCCGTCAAGTACGAGGCTGCCGTGAAGAACGCGGAGGCGAAGGTGGCCGAATGCAAGGCCGCGCTCGGCTACGCGGAACTCAGCTACACGCGCCACCAGAAGCTGGTGGAGACGCGGGCCGTCTCGCTCGACGCGGCGGACAACGCGCTCTCGGCGCGCGACAGCGCGCGGGCCGCGCTCGCCGCCGCGCAGGCCGACCTGACGGCCGCGCGCGACGACCTGCGCCACTGCCGGATCGTGGCCCCCATCGCGGGCAAGCTCGGCACGACGCAGTTCACGGCCGGCAACTATCTCCAGAAGGGACAGGGCACGCTCGTGACCCTCATTCAGGATGCCCCCATCCGCGTGCGTTTCTCCATCTCCAACGCCGAGTTCCTCGAGATGTTCGGGGGACGGTCGTCAGCCTTCAAGGCCGACGGCCTCGTGACGCTCGCGCTCGCGGACGGGCGCGACTACACGGAGGACGGCCAGGTGGAATACGTGGACAACGCCTCGGACGACCAGACCGATACGATCCAGGTGTTCGCCCTCTTTCCGAACAAGAATCGCATTCTCAAGCCCGGCGGCACGGTGAGCGTGACGCTCCAGAGCCGCAAGGGCGTGAAGAAGCTGGCCATCCCGCCGTCCGCCGTGATGCAGGACATGCACGGGTCGTGCGTGTGGGTGGTGAAAAAAGACCGCACCGTCGAGCGCCGCTACGTGGTGCGCGACGTCACCGAGGGTGACGTCCAGTTCGTCGCGTCAGGCCTGAAGGTGGGCGAGACGGTGGTCGCCGACGGCGTCCACAAGGTGAACAAGAAATCGGTCATCGAGCCGGTGAAGTAGCCGTGGCAAGCAAGAAGGACATACCCCACCTTGGGTGGTCTTCCCACATCTACCCCCTCGACGCGGCGGACTTCGAGCGGACGCCCGACTACGAGGGCCCTCCGATTCCGGACGAGGCGTTGCCGGTCGACGCCGTCATTCTCTACGTCCGTCCGGACGGGCCGGATGCGTTGCTGCGCGGACGGACGGCAATCTGCGAAGCGCTTCGTTCAGACGCTTCCGCCGTCGTGCCGGTGCGCGTCGTCTTCAAGCCGAGCGTGGCGAAATGGAACCTGGCGGCGACCGTGGTGCGCGTGCTGCGCAACCGCTATCGCTACCACGGCACGGGGCGCTATCATATTGCCGCCGCCGCCGTGCGGGCGATGGGCCTCGAACGCACGATCCGTACGCTGGAGAATCCCCAGAAGCGCGGCAAGGCGGACCGTCTTGCCAAGATGCGCAAGCTGGAGGCAAGCTTGCGTACGCGCGGCTATGACGACGCGTGCCCGATCAACGTCATGCTCTGCCGCACGGGCGGGCGGATCGATTCCCTGCGCCAGGGGCACCATCGCGTGAGCGCGTGCCTCGCGTGCGGCGTACCGAAGATGTGCGTCGAGTTCTCCGCCGCCGGCGCGTTGCCGCGCGGCCTGGCGCGACTTTTCTTGCGAGGGGAGGTAAGATGAGCGAGTTGCACTTGTTCGTCTTGTGGGAGAAGGCGCGCTTCGCCGAGAAGCGGATTCTTGCGGACATGGCGCGCGAGCTGGAGATCGTCTGCACACGCGAGCTGCGCTTCGAAGATGAGCCGATGCGCAGCTACCGCAGGTTCTACGGGCCGTCCCTGCCGGACGCCCGGCGCAAGGTGAGGTCATGCGGCGGCGGCGCGTTCCTGCTCGTCGTCGTACGCGACCGCGCGCCGGCATACGGGGCGTGCATGGTGGACGGGTTCGCGTATCGGGACGTCGACGTGCGGCTTGTGACGCTCAAGGGCCGCTACCGCAACTGGGCGGGACGCCGCCACCGCGTGCACGGCACGACGACGCGTGCGGAGTTCGCGCGCGACGTGCTGATGCTGACGGGCCATTCCGCCGCCGAATGGGAAAAGGGCGTACCGCCGGGAGAATGGCGGATGCAGTTGCCGTCCATTTGGGCGGCTGAGTCGGCGGGGGAACCGTTCGCGCCTGGCGTCGTGGCGCCAGGCGCCGAGCCGTCTGTCGCGGACGCCCGCATCTTCCTCGAGAACAAGTACGTCAACGATACCTTCCTCGAAGGGGTGTTCCGCCGGACGCCGTGCATCGTCAAGCGGACGTCCAAGGCCGTCTGGTCCATCGGAAACGAATATCGGCTCGCGAGCCGCATGTACGTTGCCGCGCCTACGGTCGTGCCGCGTCCGCTCGCGTGGCATTACGACTGCGACGCGGCCGCGGCCGCCGTCGTCATGGCGAAGGTGGCGGGGCCGTCCCTTACGGAGCTGCTCGCGCGCGGCGTGACGGACGCGCAGGCGGACGGCTTCGCCGCAGACGTGCGTACGCTCGCAGAGGCGCTGAAGCGCGAGGGCATCCTTCATCGCGACCTCTTTCCCGACAACCTGCTGCTGGACGCCGACGGACACTTGAAGGCGATCGACTGGCAGCTCGCCATCGACCGGAACCACTATCGCGAGGATCCGTGGGTGGCGCGGAACTGGAAGTTCCGCTACGTCGTCTTCGGCGTGAACCGCGAGCTGGGGTTGGGGGTATGGAACGACTTCCACGCGCTCGGAAAAGTGCTGGCGCTGCTGCCGCAGACGGCTGCCGTGAAGGAGGTTTCCGCATGGCTGGCCGCCGCGGCGCCGGAGATGGCGTTTGCCGCGCCGCCGAAGGGCTGGACGCGGTTCCGCTTGTGGCTCTACGGCTGTTCGCTCCGGTTCCAGATGCTGCTCAACTGCCGCCGGCCGGAGAAGCTTGCCCGTCTCAAGCGCCGTTGGCGTACCGTGCGGTGCCGATGGTAGGTTTTCCGTTGCGGGCGACGGCACATTCGGGTAAACTTGTGGCGATGAAAACGCGCGGACTCATTACCCCAGCCGGATTCTTGCTCGCGATCGCGGGGTTGGGCGGGCTGCTCTACGGCGTCGATTTCGGCGTGATTGCCGCAGCCGAGCCGTACATGAAGGCAATGGGATCGTATTCGGACGCCCAGATCAGCCATATCGTCGGGGCCGTGCTGCTGGGCGGGCTTTTGTCGTCGATTTCCGCCGGGTGGCTGTGCGACTTCTTCGGACGCAAGAAAATGATCGTCGCGTCGGCGGCGATGTTCCTCGTCGCGATTCCCGTCGTGAGCCTTTCGCTCGGCTCGTACCCCGCCCTCTACGCGGGGCGCATCCTGCAGGGCATGAGCGCCGGCTACATGGCCGTCGTCATGCCGATGTACCTTACGGAGACCCTTCCGCCGGAGATACGCGGACGCGGCACGGGCGTGTTCCAGTTCTGCCTCGGGCTGGGGCTCGTCGTCGCCGCCGGCGCGGGGTGCCTGGTCGCCATGCGGTACGGCGCGTCGGACACGGCCGATGCGGCAGGGCGGGTCGCCGCATGGGGCGCCAACTTCTGGTGGACGATGGTGCCCGTGGCGGTGTTGTTCCTCGGAAGCCTGCGTTTGCCGGAGAGTCCGGTGTGGCTTTCGCGTGGTTCGCGGCTCGTGGTTCATGATTCGTGTGATGCCACAAGCAACGCACCACAAGCTACGCTTTTCCAACGCCGCTATGTGCTCCCGTTCCTGCTGGCGTGCCTCGTGCTGACGTTCAACAAGACGACGGGCATGAGCTCGTTTACGAGCTATCTCGTGACGATTCTCCACAGCGCGGGTTTCGAGGGAATCTTCGCCAACTGGGGACAGCTTGCGGTGAAGCTCACGAACATGCTCGTGACGATTGCTGCCGCGATGCTGGTGGACCGGAAGGGACGCACGTGGCTCCTCAAGGTCGGCACCGGCGGGATGACGGTCGGGCTCGCCGCCATCGGCGCGGTGTTCCTTGCCATCGAGCGTTTCGGCGTGCCGGCGAGCAACTTCACGGGATTTCTCACGATGTTGGCGTTCTTCTTCATGCAGGTGTTCTACGCCCTCGGGCCAGGGCTTTGCGTGTGGCTGGTCCTCTCTGAGCTGATGCCGCTTCGCATCCGCGCGAACGGCATGGCGATTGCGCTCTTCATGAACCAGCTTGTGGCTTGGGGACTTGCTTCCTGGTTCCGCCCGTGGGTGGCGGCGTGGGGATGGTCCTCGATGTTCTTCTTTTTCGCCGCGAACGGCGTCCTCTACTTCATCACCGTGCTCTTCATCCCCGAGACGAAGGGCAAGACCCTGGACGAGCTGGAGAGGTTGTTCGAGGCGAAAGGCGAAGCGGAAAAGACGGAGATGGCGTTGGACGCCGAAAGGAAATGAAATGAAGAAGATCATCACATTGGCGTTCGGACTCGCGGCGCTGGAGACGGTGGCGATGCAGATCGTGCTGCCGCCCGCGTGCGGCGAGAAGGCGCATCGGATCGCCGCGCGCGAGCTGGCGCGCTACTGGCAGGAAATCTGCGACGAGCGGCCGGCGATCGTGCCGTCGGCGACGGAGGCGAAGTCCATTCGCTTCGCCGTGCTGCCGCCCGCGAAAGACGGGTACGACGCGTACCGGATGAAGTCGGATGCGAAGGGCCTGGAGCTTGCCGCCGTCAACGGGCGCAGCGCGCTTTACGCCGTCTACGACTTCCTCGAGCGGCGCGGCGGCTGCCGTTGGTTCTGGGACGGCGACGTGGTGCCGAAAGGCACTGCGCCCGATATCACGGGGCTCGACGCGGACGAACGCTCGTCCTTCGAGTTCCGCGGCATCCGTTACTTCGCGCACCGCGGCCTTACGCGCTTCCAGGCCGAGCACTGGGGCCTCGAGGACTGGAAGCGCGAGATCGACTGGTGCGTCAAGCGCCGCCTCAACCTCATCATGCCGCGCATTGGCATGGACGACGCGTTCCAGAAGGCGTATCCCGACGTGGTGGACTATCCCGACCCCGCCAAGCCGCTCCCCGAGGCGATGCCGGGCTACAACAACCGCTCGCTCTTCTGGTCTCTCCAGTTCCGCGGGCTTCTGCGCAAGTCCGTGCTCGACTACGCCTTCGACCGCGGCGTGATGGTGCCCGAGGACTTCGGCACGATGAGCCACTGGTACTCCCGTACGCCGTACCAGTTCCTCGACAAGGTGAAGCCGGATTTCCTGCCGCAGGAGGGCGGGTGCTACGGACATCCCACCGACCGCGTGTGGGACGTGCGCGAGGACAAGTGGCTGGACGCCTACTGGAAGCTCACAGAGGCCTCCATCGCCGCCTACGGCAAGCCCGATCTCCTCCATACCATCGGGCTCGGCGAGCGCCTCTGCTACAAGGACCGCGCGGCGAACCTCCAGTTGAAGGTCAACGTGCTGAAGCGGCTCATCGCGAAAGCGAAATCCCACTACCCCGACAGCCGTATTCTCCTCGCCGGCTGGGACTTCTACCTTACCTGGCACCCGGAGGAGGTCTCCGCGCTCCTCAAGGAACTCGACCCCGGGTCCACCATCGTGTGGGACTACGAGGTGGACGCCGTGAGCAACGACCTGCTCGGCGACAAGATCAAGGGCGCGAACAACTTCACGCGCTGGGACGTGATCGGAAAGTTCCCCTACACGTTCGGGCTTTTCATCGCCTACGAGAAGGCGCTCGACGTCCGCGCCAACTACCCGCTCATCCTCGAGCGCCAGCGCGCGATCGCGGGCGACCCGTTCTGCAAGGGTTACATCTTCTGGCCCGAGTCGTCGCACACGGACATCCTCCTTCTGCGCTACTTCACCGCCAACGCCTGGCGGGCGGACAAGATGGACATGGACGCGCTCCTCGCGGACTTCTGCCGCGATCGCTACGGCAGGCAGGCGGCGGCGTTTGCGACCTGCTGGAAGGACGTGATCCCGCTCGCGCGCCTGCTCGGCTGGGGCGGCGGCGGCATCTCGGACGCGGTGGACGGCTGCCCGAAGCGCAACGATCCCGCCGCCTGGCAGAAGCCGTTCCCCGCCGAACTCGCCTGTACGCCGCGTCTCTTTGACGCGCTGGCCGCGCTCGACTGGGAAGGGGACTTCGTGCGGCGCGACGCCGTGGACCTTGCGCGCACCGCCGCCGACCGCCTTGTTTCCGCCGCCCGCGTGAAATTCCTCGCCGCCTACCACGGCTGGAAGACGGGCAAGGCCGCGCCGGCCGACGTGAAGGCGACGGGCGATGCCTATGTCGCCCTCGGGCGTGCCTTCGCCGACCTTCTCGCGCTCCATACGGACTATTCGCTCTACGAATCCTACCTGCGGCTTGACGCCGTCGAGAAGATCCGTAACCCGGATTTCGAGCATGTGCTTTACGACAACGCCTCGTGCGGCTACTGCCGCTCGCACCAGTACGAGGTCGCGCGCTGGTGGGCCGTCCCGGCGATGACCGACCTCGCGACCCTACTCGCGGAACGCGCGGCATCCGGCGACAAGTCGCCCTTGCCGCCGCTCAACCAGGACCGTTACCGCGAGCGGAGCCTCCATCGTCCTCTCGCCGAAATGCGCCCCACGCTTTCGCGTACGCCGGCAAGTTGGCGTCGCGTCATGGGCGATCTCTCCGCCGCCGCCCGCTTCTTCTGCAACTAGCCGTACCCGGTTCGCCCGGCATTCGCTGTAACCGGCCAGTGAAATGCAGTGGTATTATTAGCCGTACTTCTGCAACACGGCCAAAATTTGCCCTGTCGTTGGGGCGCATCTGCGCATTTTACCGTAATGTCGCCCTTATTGCCTTTATTCTTAAGTCCCTCCCCGAACATACATCGTTCTCACGGCCGGTTTCCCCCTGCCC
>CAMNLN010000075.1 GCA_946543025.1 uncultured Verrucomicrobiota bacterium | reverse complement strand
GGCGCGGAAGCGCGCCTCGGACGCAGGCCATGGTCGGAAAGGAGAAAAAGATGATCACACGTAAAGTCGTTTTCGCGGCATTTCTCGCAGCGGCGCTCGGCGCGGGTGCGGCCGACTGGTTTGACGCCGGGATCTCCGGCTACACCGAATGGCCTTCCGACGGGGCGGACTTCCCGGTCGCCGGCGCGGGAACGTGGTCCGGCACCGCGAACGCCTCGCTCGTGCGCGCGGAGGGACAGTCGCGCCTGCGCATCCTGACCGACGGCGTCGCGGACGCGCTCGCCTTCGGCCCTGATGTGGCCAAGGGCATCGCCGAAAACCCTGTCTTCAAGCTGACGGTCAGCTTCTGCATGTTCTTCGAGCTGCCGGCCGTCGATTCGAGCGTGAAGACCGCGATGACCGCGCTTGACAAGGGGGACGGGCAAGTCGCCTACTACGGGCTTGTCGCCGATGACGTCGGCCACACGAACCGCTGGGCCGAACTGTCGGGCGCGACACCCCAGGACGGCGTGGACGTCGAGCTTGAGGTTTACATGCGGACGACGGTTGACGGATCGGAGGTGCGCTATGTCGTCGACGGAACGCCGCTCACGCGAAACGGCAGCGCGTGGATGCCGATCGTCGTGCCGGCCGGTTCCGCGTACATTTCCGAGGTGGGCTACTCCGGCCGCGGCGATCTGCTCGAGCTTTCCGCGGAGGCCGACGGGGCGTTGTCGCAGACTGCCATCACGATACCGGAGATTGCGGGCATGGAGCTTGTCTCCGTGACGGTCGGCGGAATCGACGTCGCACCTTCGAACGGCGTCTACGGCGTGGAATCGGGGGCGAGGGTGAATGTGACTTTCCGCCCGTCGGCCGGCCAGGTGCTCAGCGCGACGTCGATGTCTTTCCGCGCCGTCGGCGCCGAGATGGCGTTGCCCGTGGAGGGACGGCCCGTCTCCGTTCGCGCGGCGGACATCCTGCGCGTCAACGAGGTCATGGCATCCAACGAGACAGCCCTGAACACGGCCGGCGGCGTGCCCGCGCTCGACTGGGTTGAGATCCGCAACACGGCCGACTTTGACATCGATGTCACCGGCTGGCCGATCACGGACGATCCGACGAAGGTCCTCTCGAAATGGAAAAGCGTCGAGGGCCCCGCCGTCGTGCCCGCGCATGGCTATCTCGTGGTGTATCTGGATTCCTCATTCGCGGATTGGGATCCGCGCGACGTCCATGCGCCGCTTGGTCTTTCCGCGAGCGGCGAGGGAATCGGCCTCGCGACGCCCGACGGGACGATCGTCTCCCAGTACACCTTCGGACAGCAGATGGACGACGTGTCGTTCGGTTACGGACATCTTGCCAAGACGTTGTTGAACCGTTATTCCCCCGCCGAATACAAGGTCGGCAACGGCGCGTGGACATCCGTTGCCGGCCCCGTAGGCATGCCCGGCACGGCGAGCGGCTTCCAGGTGGTGGCGTACGCCATGAACGTTGCCGTGGACACGATGGACGCCGCCGAACTGTGCCTCCGCGACAGCTCCAAGTGGAAGCCCGGCTATCCCGTGACGAACGTCTGCGCGACGATCGCGTTCCAGGACAACTCCAGCCAGACCAACTTCCCCCCGTATGCCGCGTTCCCGGGCGTGAGCGGGGACAACTTCGTGGTGGTGGTCACCGGAACGGTCCAGGTGCCGGAGGCCGGGCTGTGGTCGTTTTCCGTCGGATCCGACGACGGATTCTCGGCGAAGATCTCGCGCCTGGAAAAGTCTTGGTCGTGGGAGAACAGAGGCGCGCGCGGCTACGGGCAGTCTACGGCCACGTTCAACCTGCCGGAGGCCGGCGCGTACGACGTGGAGCTCGTCTATTTCGAGAAGGGCGGCGGCGCCGCGCTCGACTTCAGCGTGGCGCAGGACGAGCAGGAGTTCAGCGCCGAGGCGTTCCGCCTCGTCGGCTCGGCAGCCTCCGGGCTGACCCACACGGGCGCGCTGGGCGCGAACATGTCGGCAGACCTCACCGAGACCATGGCCGGCACGTCCGCGTCCGTCGATTGGCGCGGGTCGTTCACGATGGACGCGGCGCCGGTGGAAGGCGAGGCGTTCAAGCTGCGCATCCGCTACGCGGACGGATTCATTGCGCGCTTGAACGGTACGCAGTTCGTCTCCGTACCTGCCGCTGTCGCGCGGTCGACGCACGACGCGCTGACGCCGGCGTTCTTCGACATTCCCACGGAACTCGTGCGCGCGGGCGTGAATACGCTTGAGGTGACGGGTTCCAACGATTCGGCCTACGACACGGCGTTCTTCCTTTCGCCCGAGGTCGTCTGGGACATGGCGGAGGAGCAGCTGCTCTACTTCCCGGAGGCGACGCCGGGCGCGGCGAACGGCGACGGCCGCAGCGGCCTCACGCCGGAGGTGACGTTCAGCGTGCCGCACGGGTACAAGACCGAGCCGTTCCAGCTTGAGCTGTCGTGCGCCGCGAATCCGTCCGCCGCGATCTTCTACACGACCGACGGCACGTCGCCCACGTCGATGTCGCCTCGCTACACGGGGCCGATCGCCGTATCGTCCACGACGGTCGTCCGCGCGGCCGTCCCCGATCCCGACACGATCCTGCAGCGCGACACGTCGGCCTCCTACCTGTTCCTCTCCGACATCCTCCAGCAGGCGGAGGGCGTGGTGCCGCCGGGCTTTCCGGCGTCCGGGGTGAACAACCAGGTGCTCGTGTACGGCCTTAGGAGCGACATCGTGAACGGCGACGCGGACACGGTGGCGCGTCTCAACAGGGGCTTCACGAACTCGATACAGACGATCTCGCTCGTCATCGACCCCGCCGCCCTCTTCGACAGCGGGAAGGGCATCTACGTGAACGCGAAGGGCAACGGCAAGGGGTGGGAACGCCCGACGATGGTCGAGCAGATCGACCCGGTCAACGGCGCGTCCAAGGAGTTCAGCGTCTCTGCTGGCATCCGCATCCGCGGCGCGTACAGTCGCGGTCCGGCCTATCCCAAGCACTCGCTCCGCCTTTTCTTCCGCGGCGAGTACGGCATGAGCAAGCTCAAGTTCCCGCTGTTCGACGACGAGGGGACCGACGAGTTCAAGAAGGTCGACCTGCGCACGGCGCAGAACTACTCGTGGGCGAACGGGAACGTGAACGCGTTCACCTTCATCGAGGAATGCTTCTCGCGCGACTCGCAGCGCGACATGGGCGAGCCGTACAACCGCAGCCGCTACTACAACCTCTTCATCAACGGCGTCTACTGGGGCGTGTACCAGACCGAGGAGCGCGTGGACCGCCATTACGCCGAGAGCTACAACGGCGACGTGGACGACAACTACGACGTGGTGCGCACGTCGCAGCCCGGCTACAACACGGGCGTCGTGGAGGGCGAGGGAGAGGCCTGGCACAACTTCTGGGACATCACCGTCAACGAAGGCTACGGCAGCGCCCATCCCGGCAACTACAATCGCGTGCGCGGGCTCAATCCCGACGGCACGCGCAACCCCGACTACCCCATTTACCTCAACGAGACGAACGTGATGGTCTACATGATCACGGCACATTACTCGATCGACTCGGACTCGCCGGCGAGCACGGGCGGACGGGCGAACAACCTGGCGGCGTTCCGCGATCGATTCGACGGGCAGGGGCTGCGCGACGGCTTCATCTGGAACCGCCACGACGCGGAGCATTCCCTCGGCACGCGCGGCAGCAGCTACGCCGCCACGAAGACGGACTTCTACAAAATGGGCACGCGCGAGCAGGCGGCGAGCCTGACGAACGAGGCCAACTTCAACACGGCCGAGCTGCACTACGAGCTCTGCTCGAACGCGGAGTACCGCATCAAGTTCGCCGACCAGGTCTACAAGCACTGCCTCAAGCCCGGCGGCGCGATGACGGCGTCGGCTGCGGAAGCCCGCTTCCGCGCGCGCATGGCGGAGCTCGACGACGCGGTCGTCTGCGAGGCCGCGCGCTGGGGCCGTACGAACCAGACCTACGCCACGTGGCTGGAGAAGGGCTGCGCCGGGCGTCTCTCCTTCATCGCCAGCCGTACGCCCTATCTCATCCAGGGCTATCGCAACGCCGGATGGTATCCGTCCATCGACCCGCCGGTCGCCGTCGATTCGTCCGGCCGCGAGCTGACCAACGGCACCGTCGTGGCGACCGCCGACTCGGTGTTCTTCACGGGCGCCGGCGGGACGGTCTACTACACGACGGACGGCTCCGACCCGCGCCTCGAAGGCGGCGCCGTGAGCGCGTCGGCCACTGCGTTCACGGGGTCGGCGCCCATCGTCACCACGAACACCACGGCCGTGGTCGCGAAGGGGGACGGCTGGACATACTATGATTGGGGGCGGGAACCGGGCGCGGACGCGTCGGGGAACGCCTGGTACGCGGGAGGGTACGCCGCCGCAAACCTCGTGGGCGACGCGAACGCCTGGCTGTCGGGCGCGGCGCCGCTCGGCTTTAGGAGCGGCGTTACGTTCAACACACCGCTCTACCGCTACGTCGACCATGGATCCTCCGGCACGCAGGTCATGACGTTCTACTTCCGCAAGACGTTTACCGTTCCCGCCGGCACGGACGTCTCGTCGATCGTCTCCGTCTCCGGCACGGCGTGGTACGACGACGGCTTCGTGATGTACGTCAACGGCGTCGAGGTCGGGCGCGGGAACATCGGCGCCGGCTACGCCGTGACCTATGCGACGGGGTCCAACGAGACCGGCACGACGCATGTTGACCCGGCAGACCACGCCTTCACGTTCGCCGTGCCGCCGGGGCTCATCCATGCCGGCGAGAACGTGGTCGCCGTGGAGGTCCACCAGTGCCACGGCACGAGCTCCGACGCCGCGTGGGATCTCGCCATGGGCGTCGATACCGCTTTCGCCGGAACGGGTGAGGGCGGGCTGCCGGTGCCCGTCGACGGCCTCGCGATCAAGGCCCGCCGACTCTCGCAGACGGGCGAGTGGAGCGCGCTCGAGGACGTGACGCTTGCGGCGGACGTGCCGAACGACGTGGCGATGGGCGTCCGCGTGGCGGCCGTCTACTCTAGCACACTGGACGGCGGCGGTGACGGTTCCGAGTTCATCGTCCTCACGAACCTGCTCAACCGTGCGATCTCGCTTGAAGGGGTGAGAATCACCTGCGCAAAGACCGGGAAGACACCGTCCCTCGACATTACGCTCGGCGCGGGACGCGAACTCGCGGCGGGCGGCACCGTCAAGCTCACGAAGGCCGAAGATTGGCCGTCCATGAGAATCACGAACGGTGCGGTCGACGTCAAGGTGTACGATTCGGACGGCAATGACATCCAGACGCTCCATGTCGACGCGAGCTGGTGGAACGCCGCGTGCGACGGGACGGGCGCGTACTTCGTCGCGCTGGAGTTCGGCGACGCCGTGACCGCGATCGGGCAGTGGACGTCGTTCATGCCGAGCATCCAGTCCCTGGCCATCCGCGTGGCCGCCGTGTATTCCAGCACGGCGGACGGCGGCGGCGACGGGGCTGAGTTCATCGTCTTCACGAACCTGCTCGACCGCGCGGTCTCGCTGGAAGGGCTGCGCTTCACCTGCGCCAAGGCAGGCTCCGCTCCGGGCGTCGACGTTACGCTCGGCGCGGGCCGCGAGATTCCTGCGAACGGGACCGCCACGGTCACGAAGGCGGCCGACTGGCCGTCCAAGAAAATTACGAACGGCGCGGTCGACATCCTGACGTACGACTCGGACGGCGCGATCGTGCAGACGCTTTACGTCGACGCGAACTGGTGGCCTGTGCGCGAATACCTGAACGACAAGGGAAAGGTCAAGTACGTCTGCGCCTGCGACGGGACGGGCGCGCACTTCATCGCGTGCGCGTTCGGCGAAACGGTGACGACGGAGGCGCAGTGGCGGCCGTCGTTCCTGCCGCCGCCCACCGAGGCGGGCGAGAACGCGATCATCGCGGCGGTCTCCGCGGATGATCGCGTACGCACATGGCTGGATTCCATCGCGACGACTGCGGTCGGGCACGCCTCCATCACGAACTTCTCGGGCGAGGCCGCGTCCGTCCAGGCGGCATATCTCGTCGGGCTCGACACGCTCGTCGATCCCCAGGCGGACCTCTTCTTCGAGAACATCGCGGTCGGCGCCGACGGGCGCGTCACGCTCGACGGCGATCTCAAGGTGTTAGGCTCGCGCTGGCGCCAGAAAGTGAACGGCACGCTCCGCCTCTACGGCTATCCGGAACTCGGCGGCAGCCCGGATGTCAAAGACCTTGACCTGGAAGGCGGTCTGTTCCCGCTCGTCGGCGCGGAGGACACGTCCGGGACGAACCGGTTCTTCAAGCTCGTGATCGAATAAATCTGCCTGTTCCCGTGGAGGTGATGCGAGATGACAATGAAAACAGCTACGAAGGCATTAGTTGTCTTGGCGGCGGCGGCCGTCTTGCCGGCGGCGGCATTTGACTGGAAGGCCAAGCCCGTTGGCCAGCTCAAGGCCGATCTCGCGGCGTATGCGCGCCAGATTGGCGAAACCAACCTGGCGGAGCGCATCGAGAAGTCCGCCGATGCGGCGGAGTGGATGCGCCTGGCCATCGGGCGCGGAACCGAGCTGCTCAAGTCGAGCGAGGGCGGCGACTTCAACGACAAGCGGCGGGAACATGGGTTGCGGATCATCGACTATCCGCTGCATTTCGACAATTACGCGCAGGATGCGTCGATGAAGGACATACGGGCCTTCAACGAAGTCGTTTACGCCTATTGCGCGTCGGCACGCGACCGCGTCTTTTCCGAGGTCGGCGCCGCGAGCGTTCCGGAAGGACAGCTGCGCCTCTGGCGCATCTACAACATGGGCTTCGTCATCAAGGGACCGCGGCACACGGTGGCCATCGACGTCACGAACCTTCCTCTCTTCCGCGACACCTCCGATCGCCGATGCGCGCCAAACAAGGATTTCATGATTTGGAAAGCGGATGACTGGCGACGGCTGGTCGAACTCACGGACATGTTCGTGCTGACGCATCCGCATGGCGATCACTACAGCCGCGAGGGACTGGCGGCGTACCTCGCCGCCGGGAAGCCCGTGGTGTTGCCGTGCGGGTTGGCCCAGCTCGGACTCCCGGCCGGGGGGACCAGTGCCGTCGTCCTGGCGCACGACAACGCCGAGCCTGTCGACGTGGGCGGCGTCAAGATCTGGAACTTCATGGGGAACCAGGGCAAGAAGGTGCCGTGCAACGTGTACCTGATGGAGATCGACGGCGTACGGGTAGCCCACAATGGAGACAACGCGGTCGTCGCCAAGGAGGCGTTGCTGGCAAGATGTCCGCCGGCGGACGTGATTATCGCATCCACATGGAACCGTATCCAGGCAATGGTCGGCGGTTGCGCGGCCGCACCGGGGTTCGACAGGTCGAAGGCCGTGCTGATCCCCTCGCATGAGAACGAGCTCACGCACGTGGTGTCCCATCGCGAGTCCTATTGGGAGATGTACGAGCGGAAGGACCGTCTGGGCGACAGGTCGTTCCCCTGGCCATGCGTGCGTCCGCTCGGATACGGCGAGAGCGCCGTGATCGGATGCAAGTGAAAAAAAAACAGGCGCCGCGCAAGCGGTGCGCGCCGAAAAGAAGGAAGGCTGAAAATGAAGAAAATTGGATGTTGGGGCATGGCGATGGCCGTGTGCGCGGCCTGGTTCTCGTCGTGTGCCGCCGCCCGCGGCGCGACGACCGGCGTGAGCTACACGCGCTACCGCTTTAAGGTGGACGCGATCCACGGTTCTTCGGCCATCGGCATGCAGATATCCGAGCTGGCGCTCCTCTGCGACGGCGAGAACGTGACGCGCAAGCACCTTGGGGCCGTGGCGCGCGCTCCGTCGGTTCCGAGGTCTGTGGCCGATCCCAACGGAACGGGTACGTGGAACGACATGAACATCAACCACAAGGAAGGCGTGGCGAAGGCCATCGACGGCACGACGGCGACGAAATTCTACGACTGCAACGCCTCGCCTACGCGCTCGAACGCCGAATACCGCGACAAGTGCTGGGTGGAACTCACCTATACGAACGCCCTGCGCGTGACGGCCTACCGCTGGGCGACGGCGGACGACTCGCTGTCTCTGAACGGAAACTGCCGCACGCCGACCGCCTTCCGCCTGCAGGGTTCGGACGACGGCGAGACGTGGACGGACATCGACGTGCAGGCGAACTTCGTCCCGCCCACCACGACCTTCACGTGGACGCGTATCTTTCCCGTCGGGGGCGCGACGGACATGGGCGGCTATGCGACGGACGCGAAGTGGTTCCGCTGGACGATCCGGCGCAAGTGGCTCAACAACGACCGGAACGGCGGAGACGGCGACAACGTCCAGGTCGAGGGTGCCGAGTGGTCGATGCAGGTCGGGAGCTTCGAGCTGTACGACGCGGGCGGCAACAACCTGGCATCTGGACTCACGCCCGTCGCAAAGGACACTGCGGCGCCGGTTCTGAATCCCGGCGAGGCGACGGCATGCGAGCCGGTGAACGCCACGCACGGCAACGAGGGCGAGGAAATCTGCGGGTTCCAGTCGCTGTTCGACGGCGATCCTGATTCGAAGTACATGTGCGGGTGCGTGCTGGACTCGTGCCGCCGCATCACCGTGACGATGCGTCTGCCGGATTCCGCGCCGTCCGTGACCGGCTACGGCATGCAGGGCGCGTACGACGCCGACAGGCATCCCGGACGCAGCCCCGCGCGCTGGACGCTCGACGCGAGCTACGACGGCGAGACGTGGTTCACGCTCGACGAACGCGCGGGCGTGACGCCGCCCGTGGTGAGCAACGGATACTTCAACGCGGGGCTTCCGTATCCGTTCCAGGGGGCGGCGTCGTGCGGAAGCGAGATCGTGGTGGGTGCGTTCGACGCCGCGTCCGCCATCGGCAACCCGATCCCCGGCGGCGGCAAGACCGTGCGCAAGGTCGGCTCCTCCAGCTACGCCTACGCGGGCGGCGTGCCAAGCGGCGTGAACGTGGAAAGCGGATCGCTGACGATCATGCCCTCGTTCACGAACTACCGGTTCAAGATGGAGGCCTTGCCGGAGTGCGCCACGTCCTCTTACGGCGCGCAGTTCGGCGAGCTGATGCTGTTTGAGGACTGGACGAACGTGACTCATGCCGGGCGTACCGGCATCGTGAAAGGCGCACCTGTGACGAACAAGACGACCGGTAGCGCCTGGAATGGCAATTCGGCCAACAACGCCGTGGATCTCAACGTGACGAACAAGTTCTACGACTGCAACCTGTCGCCCGAGCGGGGGTACGACCCGTTCTGGGACAACTGCTACGCGAAGTTGACGTTCTCCACGCCGCGCCGTGTGTCGCAGTACGTGTGGTGCACGTCGGAAGACTGCTATGCGCTGAGCAAACAATGCCGCTCGCCGCGCGACTTTCGCTTGCAAGGGTCGAACGACGGCGAGACGTGGACGGACCTCGACGTGCGCACGGACTTCGCCGCGCCGACCGTTCCATTCGCCTGGGGCCAGGTCTGCACGAGCCCCGGCGCGGCGCGGGCCGTGACGGCCACGTCTGGCACGAGCGCCAAGTACTTCCGCTTCACGATCAAGAGCAAGAAGGACAATAGCAATGCCCACAACTCGAATGGCGTGCAGCTGAGCGAACTTGGATTGTTCGATGCCGCCGGAAACCGCGTGAACACGAACCTGACGGTCCTTGCGAAGGGGAAGGCGGCGACGGCGCTTGCGGCCGGGGAGGCGACGGCTTCCGCGCCCAAGAACGTGAACTTGAACACCGCCGAAGGGCTGGACAAGCTCTTTGACGATAATTGCTCGACGAAGTTCTACTACAACAACACCGGTTACCTGTTCGACGTCGACGATTACGCCAACTGGCTCGTCATCACGATGCGACTCCGGGACGACGCTCCGGACGTGTACGGCTACGGACTCGCGACGGCGAACGACAATGCGTGGCGCGATCCGAACGTGTGGCTTCTGGAGGCGAGCGCCGACGGCACGACGTGGACGAAGCTGGACGAGCGTTCGGAATACATGATGACGGCTACGCGCAGGGCGTGGGACTTCTACGCCCAGCCGTTTGCGGACGCGGTGCCGTCGGTGGACTGGTGCGTCTCGAACGTGTGCGTGGCGGCGGGCGCGTCGCTCAGCGTGGGCGACGACCGCGTGCAGGTGGGCGGCCTCACGGTGGACTGCGCAACTGGCGGCGGCACGATCGACCGCCTCAACGCCGCCGAGACGGGCACGCTCAACCTCGTGAACGCGGCCGGCACGTCGTTCGCCGGATACAACCTGCCGCTGACGATCGGGACGCTCGTGAACGGCGACAACATCAAGCGCTGGAAGGTTTCCCTGGACGGCGTCCCGCATAAGGAAATCAGGGCCAAGCCGACGGACGAGGGCGGAATCGTCTTCCTCGCGGCGGGCACGACGATCGTTTTCCGCTAAGAGTGCGCGATGTCCATGCGCCTGGGGTTTGTAGCGGCGGTCTTTGTGGCGGCGTTCACCGCCGCCGGGACGCCGTTGTGCCTGCGCGTGGGCTCGTACAACGTCCGCAATTCGGGCGGCGACCGCAACACGGAGAACGACTGGGCGCTCCGCAAGGTCGATCTGGTCGCGCTCATGCGGTCGCTGGACCTGGACGTGTTCGGACTCCAGGAGGTGTTGCCTGACCAGGCGGACTACCTGCGCGCGGAACTGCCCGCCTACGCGATGGCGGGCGTGCACCGCGACGACGGCGTCCGCAAGGGCGAGGCGTCGCCGGTGTTCTATCGGCCGGACCGCTTCGAGGCGATGAAGAGCGGGACGTTCTGGCTCTCGCTCACGCCGGACGTGCCGGGATCGATGTCGTGGGGGACTGCCTGCACGCGCATCTGCTCGTGGGCGTTGCTGCGCGACAGGCAGTCCGGTCTCTGCATCTGCTTCTGCAACACGCATACCGACCACGCGAGCGCGGAGGCGCGTCTGGAGGGCATGCTGCTCATCATCCGTCGGATGAAGGAATTCTCGCCGCCCGGCACGCCCATTGTCTTTACGGGCGACCACAACTGCTTCGAGACCGATCCGCCCGCCGTGGCGATGGCGGAGCAGCTGAACAACGCGATGCTCGCGTGCGAGACGCAGCCGCAGGGCCCCTGGCGCTCGTTCAACGGCTGGACGTGGAAGGAGGGCGAGGTGACGTGCGCCGAGGCGCTGCATCTGCTGCCGGCGCAGCGCAACAGCGATTCGTTCACGTCGGCGGCCGGCGGCCGGATCGACTACATCTACGTGTCCGACGGCGTGCGCGTGAAGACGTTCGCCACGCATGGCGACGCGCGGCCGGGGACGCACCTCTATCCGTCCGATCACTTTCCCGTGACGGCGACGATCGAGGTGCCCGCGCGGCAGGACGTGCAGCGCGCGTCCGTGTCGATCGCCGGGAAGGACGAGTCGCCGCAGCGCCTTTCGTGGGCGCATTTCCGGTTCAAGGTGGACGAAGTGCATGGCCGTTCGGCCATCGGCATGCAGATTTCGGAGCTGGCGCTCCTGTGCAACGGGGAGGATGTGACGCGCAAGTATCTGGCTACGGTGTCGCGCGGGCCGCGCGTGCCGCAGGCGGCGGCGGATGCGGCGGAGCCCAACGGCGGCGAATACTGGAACTCGGCTGACATCAACGCGGGCGAGGGCGTGGCAAAGGCCGTGGATGGCGTGATGGGGACAAAGTTCTACGACTGCAACGCGTCGTTTACGCGTTCCAACGCCGAATACCGCGACAAGTGCTGGGTGCGCCTCGACTACACGAACGCCCTGCGCGTGACGGCCTACCGCTGGGCGACGGCAAACGACAACGTGTCGACCTCCAGCGCCAGCTGTCGTTCCCCGCGCGCGTTCCGTTTGCAAGGTTCCGACGACGGCGAGACATGGACGGACCTCGACGTGCGGACGGGCTTCTCGCCGCCCGTGACCACCAACACCTGGACCGAGACGTTCAAGCTGGCGGGCACGGAGGCGCGGGGAGGCTTCCCGACGGATGCGAAATGGTTCCGACTGACGATCCTGCGCAAGCAGGACAATTCCATCTGGTCCGCCCAGCTCGCCGAGTTCGCGCTGTACGACGGCACGGGCGCGCGCGTGAACGAGGGGCTGACGGCCGTTGCGAAAAACACGTCGGCCGTCGCGCTGAATCCGGGAGAGGCAACGGCCTCGGAGCCTGACGGCGCGACGCACGGCGAGGAAGGCGAGGAAGACGGCGGCTTCGGCAAGCTTTTCGACGGCGACCCTGCCACGAAATACATCTGTGGCTGCGTCTTGGACGACAATCGGCAGATCGTGGTGACGCTGCGCCTGCGGGACGACGTGACGGCGGCATGCAGCTACGGATTCGTAGCTGCCGCCGACGCGGACAGGTTTCCCGGGCGCAATCCGAACCGTTGGACGCTGGAAGCCAGTCGAGACGGTGAAACGTGGTTCGTGCTGGACGCGCGCCGGGACGTGGAGACGCCGGCGGCGAACAGCGCGCCGTACAATGGGGGCGTTCCATACCTGTTTCAAGGCAAGGGGGACCGTCCAACTCGTGAACTTGAGACGGAAGGGGGCCTCATCCCAAACATTACGGTGTCGGCCGGCGCGACATGGCTTGTGGGCGAGGCGGGCATAAGGATCGGCGGATTGACGGTGGACTGTCTTGGCGGCGTGGGGATGATCGACCGTTTCGACGCGGCGGAGACGGGGGTGCTCCGCCTCGTGAACGGCGCGGGACTTTCCTTGTACGGAATGACGCTTCCCGTGGCGATCTCGAAGATTGCGAACGGCGGCAATCTGGCCAGCTGGGGCGTCTTCGTGGACGGCGTACCGCGGCGGGATGTCCGCATGACCGTGGCGGACAAGGTGGGAATAGTCCTCAACGGTCTCGGTACGCGCCTGCTTGTGCGTTGACCTGAAAACGCCGCTCGTCGTGTTCGTGCGCGGCACTTGTTCGCGGCGGCGGATTCTGCTAAAATAACCGCATGAAAAC
>CAMNLN010000074.1 GCA_946543025.1 uncultured Verrucomicrobiota bacterium | reverse complement strand
CTCGATGTCCGCCTTGATCGCCTTGCACCGCGCCTCGGTGCGGGACGCGATCAGCAGCTCGCCGAACGTTTCGGGGTTCTGGGCCATCTTCGCGGCCGCCACGCCGGCGACGCCGCCGGCGCCGATGAGAATCACTCTTGCCATGCCTCGTTTCCTTCTTTGGTTGCTTTTATTTCACGCTCTTCCGAAAATCCGCGGCCAGACATTGCCGAAATGCCCATTATTGAAGGCAATCCCGCCAACAGTCGTCCCGCGGTTCCAATGCGCACAGTATATCACACTTCACGTCCCCCCGCCAGCAACGTGCCGCCAGCCCCGTCCGAGAACTGGTCCGAACAATATTCTCGCCATGGCATCGGCGATTCTCGTGGCATCGGCGATTTGATATAATGGGCAATCGTGAATCACAAAGTTAGCAACAGGAGACCAAATTGAAACAGCATCTTTTCATGTTTGCAGCCGTTCTAGCCTTCGCTTCTTTCGGCGAGCAGGACATTATCACGACGCTCGTCATGCCCCAGCCGCGCGAGACCGTCCTGCAGTCTGGGACCGTTCCCGCCTCGACCGCCGTCCGCACGGTCCATAAAGAAATTGATCGCGCGCCCGCGCATGTACGCGATCAAGCCTATCGGCTCGAGATCGCACCGGACGGCATCGTCGTCGTCGCGTCGTCCGCCGCTGGCGAACGCTACGCGCGCGCCACGCTCGGCCAACTCCGCAAGCTTGCGGGCGGACAGTCCCTTCCCGCCTGCACGATCGTCGACTGGCCCGCGCTCCGCTTCCGCGGGTTCATGAACGACTACGGCCGCAACTACCAGAGCATCCAGTCGATCCGCGACACGCTCGACCTCCTGGCCGCCTACAAGCTCAACCTCTTTCACTGGCACCTCACCGACTACCACGGCTGGCGGCTGGAGTCCAAGCGCCACCCGCAGGTCAACCGCCCCGAGTCGATGCAGCGCCACGTCGGCAAGTTCTACACGCAGAAGGAGTTCAAGGAGATCGTCCGCTACGCCGCCGCGCGCGGCATCCTCGTCGTGCCTGAGCTCGACATCCCCGGCCACTCCGAGGCGCTCCGGCGCGGACTCGGCGTGGAGAAGATGCACACGCCCGGCGTCGACCGGACGGTCTGCGACCTCATCGACGAGCTTTGCTCGCTCGTCCCCGCCGCCGAGATGCCCTATGTCCACCTCGGCACCGACGAGGTGTGGTACGAAACCGAGAAAGTGCCCGACGAATGGTACCAGCTCTGGGCGAACCAGGTCACCAGGAACGGCCGCACCGTGATCGGCTGGTGGCCGGGCCACTTCCTCAAGCCCGAGGGGCCCGCCGTCGCGATGGTCTGGGGCCAGCGCGGCGAGGCCACGAACACGCCCTACGCCTATTTCGACACCACCAAGACCTACTACCTCAACCACATGGAGCCGGAGGAGATCCTGCGCGGCGCCGCCTACCAGAAACCCTGCCGCTGGGGCGCGGACGACCCGCGCGCGCTCGGTTCGCTCATCAGCGTCTGGCACGACGACATCGCGCCCGAGACCAAAGACGTGTGGAACCATATCGCCATCGCACCCGGCATCGTGATGCTTGGCGAGTCGTTCTGGCGCGGCGACGCGATCCATCGTCCCGACCTCTGGGCTCACGCCCCCGAAGCCGACGACCCGGACGCCCCGCACCAAGCCGAGCTGGAGCGTCGCGTCCTCGCCCAGCGCGACCGCGTGCTGGGACCAGACTTCCCCTATCCCTTCCAATACGTCGCGCAGACCGCGATGCGCTGGCGCGTCACCGACCAAGCGACTGGCAAGGTGCTCGCCAAGGAGATGGCCGGCGCCACCCTCACCCCGCGCCACTGGCTCTTCAAGAGCCCAGAAAACAAGAACCTCATCGAGTCCATGTCCGGTTGCTACACGGCCGAGACATGGATCAAGAGCGAGACGGAGCAAACATGCGGCGCATGGATCGGCTTCACAGGCTTCAGCCGTTCCAGCGGCCGCAAAAACGACAAGCGCCTCCCCGCCCTCGGCGAGTGGTCGCGGCACGGCGCGCAGGTCTTCCTTAACGGCAAGGCTGTCCCTCCGCCCGCCTGGGGCAACCCCGGCGCGAAATGCACGAACGAGACGCCCTTCACTAACGAGGAATACTACTTCCGCGAGCCGACGTCAATCATCCTGAAAAAAGGATGGAACCATGTGCGGCTCGTCGTGCCCAAGACGGATAAATCCGGTCGCTGGACCGCCACCTTCGTTCCTTTGCTCGGCACGAGCGCCCACCCGCGCGAGGTTCCCGGCCTTACCTATTCCGCAACCCCTCCCAAGGAGTAAGACATGAACGCAATCTTCTTCGACCTCGACGGCACGATCATCGACTCGCGCGCCGACCTTGCGGCGGCCGTCAACGCCACGCGCGAGAAGCTCGGCTTCGCACCCATTCCTATGGAGCAGGCAATCTCCTTCGTCGGACGCGGCGCGCGCTTCCTGCTGGAAAGCGCCATCCCGGAGGCCGCCGGACGGTTCGACGAGATCTGGCCCATGTACAAGGACCAGTACGCCGCCCACATGCTTGACACGACGACGCTCTACCCAGGCGTCCGCTCCACCCTCGCCGAGTTGGCCGACCGCAACTGGCTGATGGGCATCGTCACCAACAAGCCCAACTTCGCCACGCGCGCCATCCTCGATCACTTCGGCCTCATGCGCTTTTTCGGGCGCGGCGTCGTCGCGGGCGGCGACTGCCCCGAGATGAAGCCCAGCCCCCAGCCGCTCCGCCAGGCCGCCTCCCAGCTG
This sequence comes from uncultured Verrucomicrobiota bacterium, assembly GCA_946543025.1. Classification (GTDB taxonomy): domain Bacteria; phylum Verrucomicrobiota; class Kiritimatiellia; order RFP12; family UBA1067; genus RUG572. Next base: position 10,306 of record CAMNLN010000074.1, on the reverse strand, counting down.
CGCGGGCACCGCCTCTCGTCACACGACTGGATGGTGGGCGACAACTGGACGGACATGGACTGCGGCCAGGCCGCCGGCGTCAAGACCGCCTTCTGCACCTTCGGCTTCGGACACCTCAACGAAAGCCGCTACACGATCAAGATCAACCGGATGGATGAACTTCTCCGCCACTGCAAGCCTGAGGAACGCTAACCATGAACAAGGAAATTCTCCCGCTCGGGGCCATCGAGGCCAACTGCGTCGTCCTGTGGAACGACCCTTCCGCCGCCTGGATCGTCGATCCCGGCGCCGATGCCAATCGCCTGTGCGCGTTTCTCTCGGACAAGGGACTGACCCCCGCACTCGTGGCGCTCACGCACGCGCACTTCGACCACATCGGCGCGATTTCGGACCTCGTGACAAAGTGGCCTGCGCTCCCCATCCACCTCGCGCCTGCCGACGAGCAGATCGCCTTCCATCCGCAGAACGCCTGGCCGCCCTATTACTCCCCCACCGCGCGCCCCGCCACGCTCGCCCTCGACCTCGTCGAAGGTGCGGTCCTTTCCGCCGGCGGACTCTCTGCGCGCGTCCTCGCCACGCCCGGCCACACGCCCGGCGGCGTCTGCCTCCACTTCGAGTCCGACCACCTGCTCCTCACGGGCGACACGCTCTTTGCCGGCTCCTGCGGCCGCACCGACTTCCCCGGCGGCAGTATGACGACGCTCTCGAAATCCCTCAAGCGACTTGCCGCCCTCCCGCCCGAAACGGACGTCATCCCCGGCCATGGCGGCGCCACCACCATCGCCCGCGAGCTTGCCTCCAACCCCTTTCTGAAATGAAACTCGACAACTGGACGATCTACCACAAGGCCGTCACGGAATCGACGAACCTCGATGCGCGCAGAGGCAAGCCCGGCGACGTGTTCACGGCCGACGAGCAGACGGCCGGGCGCGGCCGCCTCGACCATACATGGCTCTCGCCGCCCGGCCAGAACCTCATGCTCTCCGTCGTCCTCGACGTAAGCGACGTCGCGCCGCCCGAAGTCGCCACTCTGCCGCTCGTCGTCGGCCTCGCCGCCGCCACAGCCACCAGCATTCTCCTCCTGCGGCAGACGTGGATCAAGTGGCCGAACGACGTGTTGGTAGACAACCGCAAGCTCGCCGGCATCCTCTGCGAGCGCCACGGCGACAGCGTAATCGCCGGCGTCGGGATCAACGTGAACCAGAAGGTCTTCGCGCCCGAGATCGCCCTGCGCGCCACCAGCCTTCTGCTGATCGACGGCAAGGAACGCCCGCTCGAAATGGTCCAGCGCGCGTTCCTGAAGACTCTGGCCCCCTTCTACGCGAACTGGCGGCAGAACGGCTTCGCGGCCCTCCATCCGCTCGTCGCCGCCTGCGACGCGCTCAAGGGCAGAAAAATCAGCGTCCTGCAGACGGACGCCGACCCCAACCCCATTTCCGGCCTCTGTGGCGGCATCCAGGCCGATGGTACGCTGCTCGTGGGCGACGTGCCCGTCTTCGCCGGCGAGGCGCACGTCGTGAGGGGTTGAGAACACATGCTTGCGCCTCATACGCTAAAGACAATGAAGGAGGAAGTGAATCGATGAGAAGAAGGGAATTTCTTGGAAGTCTTGCCGCCGCCGGCGTCGTTACGACGGTCGGCGACATGAGCAACGCCGCGCCGTCGGTGCGATTCGGCTTCATCACCGACTGCCACTACGCGGCGCATCTCAAGCCGAACCTGATGCGCGTGTATCGCGACAGCCTCGTGAAGATGGACGCGTTCGTCGAGAAGATGAACGCGCTGGCCGTCGACTTCGTGGTGGAGGGCGGCGATTTTAAGGACCTGGGGCGCACGCCTGCGGAATCGCTGGTCTACCTCGACGCCATCGAACGGCGCTTCTCGGCGTTCAAGGGGCCGCGCTACCACGTGCTCGGCAATCACGACCACGACAACATTTCCAAGGAGGAATTCCTCTCGCACGTCTCCAACGAAGGACAGGCGGCGGCAAAGGCGTACTACGCCTTCGTGCGCAACGGGGTGAAGTTCATCGTCCTCGACGCCTGCTACAAGCCGGACGGTACGCCGTACGGGCGAGGCAATTTCTTCTGGAAGGACGCCCTTCTGCCGCCGGCGCAGGTGGATTTCCTGAAAGCCGAACTGGCGTCGGCCACGGGACCGTGCGTGCCGTTCGTCCACCAGCAGCTCGACGCCCAGGACGCAACGTGCATCCGCAACGCCGCCGAGGTGCGCGCGGTCCTGGAGGCGTCGGGCAAGGTGACGTGCGTCGTGCAGGGGCACTTCCACGACGGCTCGTTCCGAGAGGTGAACGGCATCGGCTACTTTACGTCACCTGCGAGTGTCCTGCGCGACGCGCCCGCAAACGCGTTCTCGCTCATCGAAGTCTATCCGTCCGGCGGCGTGAAGATCACGGGCTACCAGGCGGCGCGGAAGTTCTCGAGGCGTGTGGATCCGAAAACCTGATCAGAACATAAGACAATGAACACTGGAACAAACAAAAGGATTCTCATCGGCGGGTTCGCCGTGTTGGCGATTCCGTTTTTGCTGGCCGCGGAGCCGGCATGGAACGAGGGCGAGCATGGCCTCTGGCGGCTGCAGTTCGCCGACGGCTCGTACCTTTCCGCCGCCGACGTCGCGACAAACGGTGTACACGGCACCTGCGCGGTCACGCGCGACGGCGCGGCGACGCGCCGCACGTGGCGCACGGACCGCGCCGACGTGACGGTGGTCGAGACGCCCACGGGCGACGGTGCCGTGGACCTGCGCGCGGAGGTGACGCCGCACGGCGCGGACGCGAAGATGCTCGAGCTGCCGGCCAACGTACGCTTCAAGCCAGAGACGGTGCGGAGCTTCGTCTACCCCGGCCGCGGCAACTCCGGCATCGGCATGGCGTTCAACGCGAAGTTCTTCCAGCCCTCGCCTGAGGACAAACCGACCGCCTGGCACGCCGGCCCGCACACCTACGACAAGGGCTACCGCCACCTCTACGGCGCGTCGCCGATCAACCATCCCGTGGGCATGGAGCCCACGAACCTCATCGTGACCGCGGAAGGCGCGCGCTGGCTGGGCACCGATGCGGCGACGATCTTCTCCCGCTGTTCGCGCGTGGTGATGCGTCCGCCCGCAAAAGGACAGAGCGACCTGGTGCTGATCGACTCGCCGGCAGGTCCGTACCTGAGCGGCAAGCATTTCGGCGGCGCGGGCATGCTGTGGCGCTTCGGCGTGGCGGGCAGCAAACATGACAGGTACGAGCCGTCGTGGGAGGCCATCGCCGTCCGGCGGATTCTGCCACGACTCGCGGCGAAGGCGTCGGGGCGTACGCGCGTGGCCGTGATCGCGCTGCGGTGCGGACCGAAGTCCGGCGCGTTCGTGCCGCTCGCGGTCAGCGACTGGACGCGTGAGCTGAAGCGGTCCCTGCCGCGAGGCTGCACGTTCGAGACGCTTGCGGACGTCGCGGAAATGAAGCGCGCGCTCGCCGCGCCGGACACGCTTCTCGTGGTGAACCCCTACGGCGAGCATTTCCCGTGCGGACGCGCCGAGGACTACATCCCCTGCCTCGACGCGGTGCGCGAATTCGTGCGCGCGGGCGGCAACTGGGTGGAGGCGGGAGGCTTCTCGTTCTTCCGCCCGCTCGTAGGCGGCGGCTACTTCTCCATCCGCACACCCTATCCGCCGCTCTTCGCCGACTTCGCGCACCTCACCACGACGGACGGACGCACCGTGGCGTGCTACGGCATCCAGCCGCGTGCGCCCCACGAGCCGTGGCAGAACCCCGTCCACTTCGTGCCCGGCGAGACGGGCACGGGCGGCGACGCGGGCGGCGGCTGGTTCTTCCACGCCTTCGCCTGCTGGGCGAAGGACGGCCAGACGGCAAAGACGCCTGCGGTTCGCATCCGCACGGGCGCAGGCCTTGAGAAGGCGCTCGAAGACTACGCTCGCGCGAACACGCTCGCGCGCCCGATATCCGACAAGGTGAAGGATCCCGCGAAGGTGGACCTCTTCCGCCGCGCGCCGCTCTTCTTCATCGCCGGCACCGCGCAGGAGAAGATCGCCTCTCTCGAGGTGATGCCCGTACCGTCGCTCATCCACTACTCGGACTACCTGAAAGGCGGGTTCGACAAGGAGTATCCCGACCATCTGCCGCCCCGTCCCGAGTTCGGCACGGGAGCGGAGCTGCGGGCGTTCCATGACCGCGCGCACGCGAAGGGACACCTCGTCTCGCCCTACACGAATCCCACCTGGTGGTGCGACCACCCGCGCGGGCCGTCCTTCATCGCCGCCGGCGAGGCGCCGCTCTCTCTCGGCTTCGACGGCAAACCCTACCACGAACAGTACTCGAAGAACGACGGCTGGACGATCACCTTCTGGCATCCCGCCGTGCAGGCGGCGAACCGAAAGACGGTGAAGGAGTTCACGGTGGACTATCCCGTGGACTTGCTTTTCCAGGACCAGTGCGGCGCGCGGCAGTGGCGCTGGGACTTCAACCCCGCCTCGCCGTCGCCCACCGCCTACACGGAAGGCATCCTCGCGATGAACGAGGAGGACAGCCGTATCGTGCCGCTCGGCACGGAGGACGGCTGGGACCAGGTGGCGAACCAGCAGGCCGCGATCTGCGGCTGCACGTGGCGCACCGTGCCCGTGCCGCGTCCCCCGTGGCGCGATCTTTTCAAGGACGTCTACCCCGCCGACTCGTGGCACATCGAGCCGGTCGCCACGCGTCTCTTTCATGACAAGGCGTTCTTCTACATGCACGACCTCGGCTCATTCGTCACCAACGAGCGCACGCTCGCGTGGATGTTCGCGATCGGGTACCAGCTCTCCTGGCGTGCGGCTGCGCGAAATTACGTGACGGACAAGGCGGCGCAGGCGTGGTACGAATGGTTGCAACTTTTGCAGGATAAGGTGGTCTCGCGCATCGCCCTGCAGCCGGTGGTCGCGTTCGCGCACGACCGCGCGCCGCTCCTCGCGTTGCCGGGAGATCCGTCACGGGAAGAGGACGACGGCGTGGTGACGGCGACATACGGCGACGTGTCGGTGGCCGTGAACCTTGGCGACGTGGCGCGCACGGTGGCGGGGAAGCGCCTTGCGGCGTATGGCTGGTGGATTACCGCGCCGGGCCTCGTGGCGGCGAAGCTGGAGGGCGAGATGCCATACGTGGAGACGGACGGCCACCGCTGGGAGTACCGTCCCGCGCCGTCCCGACCGACGGTACCGTGTCCGCCCGAGGTCGCCGGGAAACCGCTCCATGAAACGACGTCGCGAGACGCGCGCCTCGCCGTCATCGACCTCGAAGGCGCACACGGTTCGTGGGTGAAGGCGTCGGCGAACGACTGGAAGACGGCGCTCGCCGCCTCGCCGCTCGCGACGCGCTACGGGATGCAGGTCGTCTCGCTCCGTAGCGCGGCGGCGGTGCGTGCGGCGCTCGCGGCCGGGCGCACGGCGTACTTCGCGATCGTCAACCCCTACGGCGAGACATTCCCGACGGAGGGGCCAGGACGCTGGAAGGAGACGATCGACGCCATCCATGACTACGTGGCGCATGGCGGCATCTGGGTGGAGACGGGCAGCGCCTCGTTCTACGGCGCGATATGGAAGGACGGCACCGGCTGGCGGCGCGAGCATCTCGGACCGAAGGGACTCGACCGTCTAGGATCCGCAATCCTCACGACGGACATCGACGAACCGGCCGTGGCGTTGCGCGCGGCGGCGGACTGGTTCCCGCCGCAGACGCTGAAACGGATCGCCGCCACGCGGTCGCAGGTCAACCGTGCGCCGTGCGACGGCAAGGGCGAGACGGTGTTCCCCCTCGTGACGGATGGCGAGGGACATGCCTGGTTCGGCTGCCACCGCCTCGGCGGGTGGGGTACGCTCTGGCGCCTCGGCGGCTCGAATCCCGACCGCGAGCTGGCGCTAGAAGTTGTCACGGCCGCACTCCTGTACCAATACGAGCACGCTCCCCTTCCGATCCCGCCCGCCCCCTACCGCAAGGCGACGCTTCAGGCAGGACATGCGACGAAGATGCGCCTCGGCTGCCAGATGTGGAGCGTGAAGGAATTTTGGGAGAAGAATCCCGAAAAAGGTTTTGCCGAAGTGTTTCCGAAACTTCGCGCGATGGGATACGAGGGCGTGCAGTCGATGGCTTTCTGGAAGATCGATCCGGAGCGGCTTGAGGCGTTGCTCAAGGCAAACGATCTTGCGTTGGCCGACATGCCGGTCAATTTCGAGCACGTCGAGGGAACGAACATCGAAAGCACGGTGGCGTTCTGCCGCCGGTTTGGCGTCGACTTCGTGTATATTCCGTGGTTCAAGGGCAAGACAGCCGACGAATGGCGAACGTTCTGCAGACGACTTGCCGCCGCCGGAAAGAGGCTTGTGCCCTATGGAATCAAGATCGGCTACCACAACCATGTCCACGAGTTCACCGAGCCGCTTGATGGCGAGCTTCCGGCGAACATCCTGAAGGCCGATGCCAGCGTCAACCTCGAACTCGATGTCGGCCCAGTCGCGGAGAGCGGGAACAATGCGCCTTCATGGATCGCCGCGCTTTCGGGGCGCGTGCCGGGACTGCACGCCAAGCCGCACGGCGCGTCTGCCGCCGGCGCGCCGGGAGACGTGCAGGATTGGCCGAAGGTCGTTGCCGCCGCGCGCAAGGCGGGCGTGAAGTGGTTCGTGGTCGAATGCGAGAAGCGCAAGGGCACCTACGACGACGTCGCCGCCAGCGCCGCCTATTTCAAGCCGCTCCTTGACAGAGATGGCTACGGGGCCTCTCCCGCGCCGGCGGCGCGGATGGACCGAACGAAGCTCCTGATCGGCGCGTACGGCCTGCAGGACAACGCGAAGACCGAGGCGCACGTGAAGGCCATCCGCGACTGTGGCGTGGACTTCATCGCCTGCCTGCCGGCGAACGACCGTGCCACGCTCGACCTCTTCGCGAAGCACGGCGTCGGCGCGCTCGTAAAAGGCGTGGTGCCGGGCTGGTGGGGCGGCAACGGCGAACGCGCGGGGAAGATGCGCGAGGTGAATCCGCCCGAAAAATATGCGGTCGGCGCAGCGGCGTTCAAAGACCATCCCGCCATCTGGGCCGTCGACATCGGCGACGAGCCGTCGGCTCTCGACTTCCCCTACTACGGCGAAGTCGTGCGCCAGCTCCGAAGGGCGCTCCCTGGCATGCCGCTCTATCTAAACCTCTATCCCAACTACGCGAGCACGGCGCAGAACACCGGCAAGCAGGCCGTCAACCAGCTCGGCACAAAGACGTACGCCGAGCACGTGCAAGCCTACTGCCGCGAGGTGCCGCTCGACTATATCTCGTACGACTTCTATCCCTACATGAAGGCACAAGCCGGCACCGACCGCTTCCTCTCGAAGATGTACGACAACTTCCTCGTGGTGGCTGACGCCTGCCGCCGCACGAAGAAGTCCTTCTGGTACGTCCCGCAGGTCAACTCCCGCGCCGGTCTTTCCCCGACGAGCGAGAACCGCATCCGCTTCCAGGCGAACGCGGCGCTCAGCTTCGGCGCGGAGGCGATCACGTGGGCGTGCTGGTGCAAAGGATGGTGGACGAACAACGTAATCGACGCGGCCGGCCGGCAGACGGAGCAGTACGAGAAGCTGCGGCGCGTGAACGCGGAACTGAAACGCCTCGGTCCGCGTTACATGCGCTTTCGCAACGTCGCCACGCGTTTCGTCGGTTTCGCTGCCGATTGCCCATGGAAACCGTCGATGACGTTCGTAGGCGCACCAGACGATCCCGGCTACGTGCACGCATCGAACGGCGCGGCGCTGCTCGTGGGCGAGATGGTCGCGCGCGATCCTGCGAGCAAGGCGCGCGCATACTTCGTAACGGCGGCGGACGATCCCTGCGACACGCATCCGACCGCATTCGAGCTGGTCTTTTCGTTCAAGGAGAAGGACGTCACGGCGTTTGGCGGACAAGGGCCGCTCCCCGTCACCAGCCGCGCGGACGGCTTCTGCGCCGTACCGATCTCATCCTGCGGCGGCGTACTGATCGTCGCGCGATGACGACACGGATATTCGACGTCACATCACGTACCAGAGGATGCAGAAGAAATGGCAGATCGACCCTGCCAGCACGAAGAGGTGCCAGATCGGATGATGGTAAGGTAGCCTGCGCCACAGGTAAAACACGCAGCCGATCGTGTAGAGACCGCCGCCCAGCATCAACCACATCGTTCCGAGCCCGCGAAGTTCGCGCACGAGCGGAACCACCGCCACTACGGCCATCCAGCCCATGAGAACGTAGGCAAGCGTCGAGAGAACACGGAACCGTCCCGTCGTCACGACCTTGAAGAGGATTCCCGCCAGCGTCGCGCCCCACTCCACGCCAAACACGGTCCAGGCGAGCACGGGGTTGACCGGCCGCAGCGTCACCAGGCAAAACGGCGTATAGCTTCCCGCGATCAGCACGTAGATCGCCATGTGGTCCAGCATGTGCAGTACGCGCTTGGCCGGCGGATGCGAGACGGCATGGTAGGCGGACGATATGGAATAGAGAAGGATTGCGCTCGCGCCGAAGATGGACGCGCTCACGATCTTCCATGCCAGAGCCACTCCGGAATTGACAGCTTGCCAGACAAGCAAGGCAACCATCGCCGCACCGAGGTGCGACCCGACGACATGAATGACCGTATTGGCGATTTCCTCGCCGGTCGACTGGAACCGCTGTTCGTCTACGTTCATTTGGCCGCAGGAGCAGCCGGCTTCGCGGGAGCGGCCGGCGCAGGTGCAGGAGCAGGTGCCGCGGGCTTCGCAGGAGTTGCAGGCGCAGGAGCGGCAGCAGGTTTTGCAGGAGCCGTCGGCGCGGGCGCCGCCACGGGCTTCGCCGGAGCGGCAGGAGCGGGCGCCACGGGCTTCGCCGGAGCCGCCGGAGCGGCAGGCGCCGCAGGCTTGGCGTCAGGCTTCGCGGGAACGGTCGGCGCGGCAGGGGCGGGCGCAGGAGCCACGTCGCCGCCCTGCGGCAACGCGGGCTGCTGCTGCTCGACAGGTGCTTCCGAAATGCCGTCCGTCACCGAGTTGCTCACCTTGGAGGTCAGGCGAGCAAGAAGGAGCGTGTTCGCCAGAAAGATCGCTCCCAGCCAGATCGTGACCTTGATCAGCACGTTGCTGGCGTCCGCGCCGAACACGGCCTCGCCCATGCCGCCTGCGATCGCGCCGCCCAGACCGCCTTCTTTCGGCTTCTGCAGCATCACCACCAGGGCGAGGAGGAGGCAGGCCAGGACTTCGATGACATAGAGGAAACCAATCAGGATGCTCATTTTCTTTTGTTCCTTTTCTTCTTTCGATTGCAGCCGGTCATCGTCGAGTATCCTCGAACGCGGCCGGAAAACATGTTCAGGGATCCACGAACTCCAGCTTCAAGGTGTCGAGGTCGATCTTGCGGTAGTAGCAGTTGCGCGGCGCGCCGGCCTTGTTCTTCGTATGGCAGATGCCGCCGCGGCAAGGGCGCACGACATAGAGGAGCGAATTCTGCTCGCAGTTGACGTATGCCTCCAGGAGATCGAACGTCTCGCCGCTCGTCTCTCCCTTGAACCACAGCTTGTTGCGGCTGGTGGACCACAGGATCAGCTTGCGCTTCGCGAAAGACTCTCGCATCGCGTACGCGTTCGTGTACGCCACAAGAATGACCTCCCGCGTGTCCGCGTTCTGCACGGCCACGGGGATGACGCCGGGGTCTGGATCGGCCCCGGCGGCACGCGACGCCGCCACCTGGCCACCGACCTTCTCGAGCTTCGTGAAATCCAGCCGCAGCTCGCTTGTCTCTTCTAGTTCGCCCATAGAGGCGTATATTCTACCATATTTTCCGCCGAACGCAACGCCTTTGGGGCACGCTTCATTTTTTCGCATTTCGCACTTGATTTCCATGCCAAAGAATTTGTAGAATATTCGCTCATTTGCAGACAATAGGAGTTAACGAACATGGCTAGTAAAGTGTTCCCGCTCGAGCGGGTGCGGAATTTCGGCATCATGGCGCACATCGATGGCGGCAAGACGACGACGTCCGAGCGCATCCTGTACTATTCGGGCAAGAACTACAAGATCGGCGAGGTGCACGACGGCGCCGCGACGATGGACTTCATGGTCCAGGAGCAGGAGCGCGGCATCACGATCCAGTCCGCCGCGACGTGCGTGCAGTGGGGCGAATACCGTCTTTCCCTGATCGACACTCCCGGACACGTGGACTTCACGGCCGAGGTGGAGCGCTCGTTGCGCGTCCTTGACGGCGCGGTGGCTCTCTACTGCGCGGTGGGCGGCGTGCAGCCGCAGTCCGAGCAGGTGTGGCGCCAGT
>CAMNLN010000073.1 GCA_946543025.1 uncultured Verrucomicrobiota bacterium | reverse complement strand
CTTGGATGCCGGCCATCGTTCCGTACATCCACGCGAGCACCGCGCCGTAGGCGTAATGGTTGAAGGAGTTCATGCCGGCCGAGCCGAAGCCGTCCTTCTTGGTGTAGGAGTTCCAGCGCTCCCAGATCGTCGTGGCGCCCTGGTCTACGGAGTAGAGCCATGAGGGGTTCTTGTGCTGGAGGAGGAGCGTGTAGGCCATCTCCGGCGCGCCCACGTCGTAGGTGAGGGTGTCCATCAGGATGGAGGTGCCGAGGAATCCGGTCTGGAGGCAGTCGCCATGGTCCTTGAAGTTCTGGAGGAGGGCGGCCTTCGTCTTCGCGATCGCGTCTGGCTTCTCGAGGAGTCCGAGCTTGAGCGCGAAGAGCGCAGGAGTCTGCATGTCGCGGAAGACGGGCAGCAGCATGCCGTCCTTGGCGTCCACGAACTTCGCGCGGAGGAAGGTGAGCGCCCGGCCGGCCATGGCGCGGTACGCGGCCGCGTCGTCCTTCTTGCCAATGGCCTCGGCCATCGTGGTCATCATGCGCGCGTCCCACAGCCAGTAGCTGCATCCGAGGTACTGCCAGTACTTCAGGGCGTCCGCCTTCACGCGGCGCTTGCCGTCTGGACCCTTTTCCCACGCGGCGCCGCTGCAGGACTCGAGTTTCTCGTAGGAAAGCCAGTCGGCCCATTGGTGGCCCGTCGCCTGCGGCGAGGTGTACTTCATGTCCTCAAGGAGCGTCATGTAGCGCTTCATCGATTCCCAGCTCTCCTCCACCACGCGCGTGTCGCCGAACTGCTTCCACATCGTGTACGGCACGATGATGCCGGCGTCCGCCCAACCGAGCTGGTGGCCGCGCTCGCTGCCGTATTGCGCCAGGGGCGCGACGCCCGTGTACGAGCCGTCGTCGTGCTGCGTGTCGCGCACGTCGCGCATCCACTTCAGGAAGAAGCCGTAGACGTCGGCGTTGTAGGATGCTGCCTCCGTGAATACCTGCGTGTCGGCCGTCCAGCCCAGGCGCTCGTTGCGCTGCGGACAGTCCGTCGGTACGGAAAGGTAGTTGGAGTACTGACCCCATTTGACGTTGGAGATGAGCTGGTTGATGTCCTTTACGCCCGTCTCGAGGCATCCGGTCTCGCTCCACTTCGGGATGGAGGTGACGGGGATGGAGCGGAGCTTCTTGATTGTCACCTTGCCCGTCGCCGTGATGGACACGTAGCGGTAGCCGAAGAAGGTGAAGTTCGGGCGGTATGTCTCGTCGCCCGTGCCCGCGAAGGTGTAGTTGAGCGTCGTGCGCGCCTGGCGGTAGTTGGTAAAGTAGGCGGAACCTTCGGGGCCGTCGCATCCGCGCTTCTTCGCGCCATTGCCGTCGTTGAGCATTTCGGCGGGCCGCATCGTGAGCGTGACGCCCTCGGCGGCGGCGAACGTGAAGCACGGGATGGCGGCCGCGTTTTGCGCGAAGTCCACCACAAGCGTCTCGCCCTTGTCCACGACGATGTCGTCGCCGTCCTTGTAGCAGCGGAGCTTCTTCACCTTGCCGAACTCGCCGTCCTTCGCGCCCTCGAAGTCCTTCCAAACGTACATCTCGGCGGGGGCGAGGGCAAGGTCGCAACGCAGGCGGATGGGCGCGCCGCGCATCGGGAAGAGTTCGCCCTTGAATTCGGTGTTGACCTCCGAGGCGCGGAACTTGTCGCAGGGCTTGCCCTTCATCCAGCAGGTCTTGACGCGCGCGTCGTAGTCTTCGCCGTCGAAGATCGCCGCGCGGAGCACGGGGCCGGTGGTGGCGGAGAGCCACGAGGTGTCCGTTCCGATCTTCTTTTCAGTGCCGTCCGCGTAGCGCAGGATCAGTTGCGCGCGGAAGGCGGACTTCTTGCCGAAGAAATTGACGATCTTGTCGCGCCACCAGCCGGCGGAGACCTGGGCGGCGAACGTGTTGGCGTCGGACTCGCCGGTCTTCATAAGGTGCGTCACGTCGTAGGTGAATGAATACTTTGTCTTTCCGTTGTGCGTGAAGCCGGGCTTCAGGAAGTCGCGCACGAGCTTGCCGCCCACGGCCTTGCAGCCTTTGCGGGAAACGGGCTCGCCGTTCACGTACGCCTCGAACGCGCCCAGGCCGGCCACCGTCCAGTAGGCTTCCTTTACGGCCTTGCCGTTCGGGATGGTCTTCACGAAGCAGGCTGTGCCGTCCTCGGCTTCCTGCTTGACCTTGTGGTTGTGGCCGTTCGTCAGCGCTTCGCCGTCGCGCACCTTCGCGTCGGCGGCGGAGATCCACACGGAGCCGTTCCAGTCGTCTTTCTTGAAAAGGCCTGTCTCGAAGAAGCCGCATCCTGGTTTCAGCCAGGTGCCAGTTTCGTCCTTCACCACGACAGTCCAGAAATACTTCGTGGCGCTCTTGAGCGGGGTTCCGGCGTATCTTACGCCCACGGATTTGCCGCAGGCCACTTCGCCAGAGTCCCACACGCACTGCCCGTTGGGCGAGCCCTCCTTCACCGTCAGGCGGTAGGCCTGTTGCGCCGCGCCCTGTCGAGGCGAGCACATGCGCCAGCCGAACGACGGCGCTTCGCCGACATTCGCCGGCGAGACCAGATGGTCAGTCGTCAACCCCGTCGCCTTCGGCTCGTTGCACGAACCGCCTCCGCACAACCCGCCGCAGCATCCTGCCAGCAGTCCGGTCGCCAGCGCAAGGGCCGGCATCAATGTTTTCTGCATCGTTTTTCTCCTTGTGTTTGCGTGAAATGTCAGAATCCTAGACGGACGGCGGAGATTTTAATCTATCTTGCGCCGAAGGGCAAGCCGAAAACGGCGGCGAGAGAATACTGTTCGGAACAATTCTCGCGCGGCAGCGTCGGCGTGGCGGCGATGTTTCGCGCTTTACGCCGGAGCGGCGGAATGGTACAATGGCGTCCGTTGAAAGGAAAAATCGGATGAAAAGACTGTCTCTTGTCATGGTGGCTGCGGTCTTCGCGGTCGTGGAGTGTGCGGCAGCGGTGACGATGCCGCATGTGTTCGGGGACAATATGGTGCTTCAGCAGGGACAGCCGGTGCCCGTTTGGGGAAAGGCCGCGCCTGGCGAGAAGGTGACCGTTTCGTTCGCCGGGCAGACGGCGACGGCGACGGCCAATGCGCAGGGGCGCTGGAAGACGGAACTAGCGCCGATGCAGGCGTGTGCCGAGGGTGCCGAGTTTCGCGTGGCGGGCGAGAACGCGCTTGTCTTCAAGAACGTGGTCGTGGGCGAAGTGTGGTTTTGTTCGGGGCAGAGCAACATGGAGTTCACCATGAGCGCGCGGCGGAAGGTGAAGAACTGGGAGAAGGAGGTGGCGGCGGCAAACTGGCCGCTCATCCGCCACTTCAACGTGGCGCACAAGATTTCCCTTGAGCCGCTTGACGACGTGGAGGCCGTGTGGGAGACGACCACGCCCCAGACGATTCCGCCGCAGAGCGCGGTGGCGTTCTTTTTCGGCGAGACGTTGCACAAGACGCTCAAGGTGCCCGTGGGCCTCATCAATTCCTCGTGGGGCGGCACCGGCATCGAGCCGTGGACGCCGGCCGGGCATCCGGATGACCTGTGGATGCTGCAGAACTTCGGCAAGTGGAACCGTCCGCAGGACGTCCCGACCGTGCTCTGGAACGGCATGGTGGCGGGACTCGTGCCGTTCGCCATCAAGGGCGCGATCTGGTATCAGGGGTGCCACAACATGCGTGACGGCGAGGTTTATCTGGACAAGACGGTGTCCCTCGTGCGCGGCTGGCGGCGCGAATGGGGGCAGGGCGACTTCCCGTACTTCCTCGTGCAGCTGGCGCCCTACAGGTACAACAACGCAAAGGACACCGCCCTTCCCCGGCTGCAGGAGGCGCAGGCGCGCGTGCCTGAAAAGGTGCCGAACAGCGGCTACACCGTGATCAACGACGTGGGCGACGTGAAGGACATCCACCCCACCGACAAGCGTACCGTCGGCATGCGCATGGCCGATCAGGCGCTTGATCGCGTCTACGGGAAATTCACCCGTCCGTGGCGCACGCCTACGCTGAAGGGCTACAAGACGGAGGGGAACGCGCTGCGCGTCTCGCTCGCTGACGCGGAGGGCCTTAAGACGCGTGACGGTCTACCGCCCAACGAGTTCGAGCTGCGCGGAATCTGTGGCACCTGGGTGCCTGCGCAGGCGAGGATCGAGGGGACGGACGTGGTGCTGACGGCCGAGGGCGTGGACGAGCCGTTCGCCATGCGCTTCGCCGCGTACAACGGATCCACGCCGAACCTTGTGAATGGTGCGGGCCTGCCCGTGGGGCCGTTCCGTTGCGGCGCGCCGGTGCCGATGGGCGCGGCCGAGAAGTTGCCGGAGCTGAAGGGCATGACATGCGTACAACGCTACGACATCCCGGTGAACACCGACTTCTCGCGCCATCCGCCGAAGACTCTCGCTGCCCGCAGCGGCGTGACGCGCGTTGCCTATCTCCTTGAGCTTCAGGACGCGCGAGGTGATACGGCGTTCGCGCTGGCGGCGATGGATTCGTTCGCATCGGCGAGCGACGACCTTGTCCTGACGGCCAAGCCGGGCGCGCGGCTCGTCCGACGCCCCGTGGCGAACCTCACGGTGCGCACGAATACGTCAGTCGTCCGGCCGCTGACGGACTCGTCGGACGGCTTCATCGAGTTCTACAACTGCTCCTACTCGGCCAAGCGCGAGGCAACGCCGGCGGGCGGCGACGACAAGCTGTTCGATTTCAATGACACGCCCTCTCGAAACTCGGTTTTCGGTTACGGGTGTCTGCAGGTACACGATCTGGCGACGAAAAGGACGATCTTCTCCTTCAATCATTTTAACAACGCGAAGCGGCCGTGCGACGTGGGAATCGGTTCCGCGACGGAGGGAAATCCCGACTGGACGTTCGCTGCCAACGCCGCGCAATACAAGGCCCGGCGCCTCTCCGTGTGGGTGAAGTGAGATTTGCCGTTGCGTTCGGACGCGGAAAATTGTAAAATACCATGACCTGCGAAGGAAAGGTTTGATATGGAAATGACATTTTTGAAGAAAATCGCGTTTGGCGCGATGGCGTTTGCCGCGTGCGTTGCGTCGGCTCCTGCGTATGCGGCAGACGAAGAGGACGCGAAGCCCGCCTCCGAAGGCGAGACGGCCGAAGGGCTTCCCGTCATGGCGTCGAAGCCGGAAAAGTTCTTCTTCCCGCTCGTGCGGTGCCGCCTGATTGACGGATGCGGCGTCAAGGTGCTGAAACCTTCGTCCGCCGACTGGGCGGTCGCCGAGGAGGGGCGTTATTATCCGCTGGGGTCCATGTTCCGCGTGGAACCTACGGACGGAGGCGCTGCGGCGAAGGCCGAGTTCGCCTTTGGCGATAAGGTGGTGCTGAAGGCGACGAACGCGGTGGAGTTTGCGACGGAGGAGATCGAGATCGGCGCGCCGGCGCGTACGGTACTCCTGAAGAACGGCCGCCTGATGCTCGACCTGCCACGTACGCTTCCCGACGGACTGTTCACGGTGAAGGCCCCGTTTTTCGTCTGCATGAACCTCGCGGGTGAAAGCGTTTTCGACTATGCGTTGACGGGCGACGGCGACGAGGCCGTGGTGCGGTGCGTGACAGGGGCGATGGCGGTTGAGGGCAGCCACTACAAGATCGCACGCATGGGAGCGGCGAACCAGGTGCGCATTCGCACGACGAAGGACAACCTGTTCACCTCCTTGCGCGGGGAAAGCGGCGATTATGTCGTTACGCTCGATCAGGGAATCGTTCAGGACAAGAACTTCGAGACGGGCGAAGTGAGGGACGTGCCGAAGTCGCTGGACTTTTCCTTGTCGCCGCAGTGCGCGGTCAAGATTTTCCGCAGAAAGGCGGCGGTCGCTGGCCGGATGATCGTCTCGATAATGACGTTCAACCCCGCGGGGGACATCCTCAACCGGTGTGCGTTCGCGGAGAACCGTGCGAACGTGAATACGGGCGAACTCGTCGTGCCGGACTCGATTCCGGTGACGGAGAAGGAAAAGGAGAAGGATGCCGACGCCGAAGCGGCGGAGACCGTTGAGAGCGTCGACGCGAAGGCGGAAGAGCCGGCCGCGGACGCCGACGAGAAGAAAGAAGAGAAGAAGGCCGACGATTCGGACATCTGATGCGGCCGCGAGCAATCGTTGTTAGAAGAATAAAGAAGAAAGACAGGAAAGAAAAGTGGTTATTCATCAGTTCAATCGTCTCATTCGAAACAAGTGGGTCTGGGGCGTGTTCGCGGTTGCCATCTCGGCGTTCTTTGCGTTTGACTTCCTTTTCACGGGACAGGGTGAGGAACGCGGAGGTTCGGTCGGGACCTTGGGCGGAAAGGACGTGTCCGCAGCCAAGTTCCACGAAATCGCGAACGAGGTTCGCAAGCTGGGACGCCAGCGCGACAACTTGATGCCGAGTCACGAGGTCAACCGGCGCGCGTGGGAAC
Organism: uncultured Verrucomicrobiota bacterium; assembly: GCA_946543025.1. Taxonomy (GTDB): domain Bacteria; phylum Verrucomicrobiota; class Kiritimatiellia; order RFP12; family UBA1067; genus RUG572. The sequence continues at coordinate 6,949 of CAMNLN010000073.1, read as the reverse complement.
GGCTTGCCGCGCTCGAGACGGCGGAGGCCGCCCATCTGACGGCAACCGACGAAGAGGTACAGGAACTCATCCTGCGCATCCCGGATTTCCAGGAGAACGGGCGTTTCAGCAAGGCGCGCTACATGCAGATCCTTGCCTACATGCAGCTGGATCCGAAGCAGTACGAGGCCGCCATGCGGCATGACCTGACGCTCAGAAAGCTGAATTTTGTCGTGCAAGGCGGCACTTCCTGGGCGTCGCCCATGGAGCTCGACGGCGACTTCTATGACTGGACGGACAAGTTCACCGTCCGTATCGCCACCTTCGCCGACAAGAAGGCAAACGAAGTCAAGCTGGACGATGCGGGACTTAAGGCGTACTATGACGAACACACGAACTCCATCGCCCTTCCGGACTGCATGACCGTGAAGTATCTCAAGTTCAAGGCCGATGCGCCCGACCTTCTTGCCAAGTTCACCGTAACAGACGACGAGATGCACGACCATTACGACGCGACCTCGAGTCGGTTCGAGACGACGGGCACGAATGGCGTCGCCGTCACCAAGCCGTTTGAAGAGGTCAAGCCGATTCTCCAGAAGGAGCTGCAGCTGCTTGCCTCGCTCGAATGCCTGAGGACCAACATCCTTGACCGCGTCTACGTGGCGGATCTTCCTCCGGAGGCGATGACGAACATGTTGCCGAAGATTGCCGCCTCGGAAAAGCTGACGATCCAGACGACGCCCCGGTTCTCGACGGACAGCGGCAAGTACGTGGAAGGTTTCATGTCTCGCCCCTCCACCTTCATGCCCGATTGCTCCGAGTTCCTTGAGAAGGCGGTTGCCCTCGATCCCGACATCCCGGGCCAGGGCTACGACGTGGCGGTCGGCACGAACGCGGTCTATCTGATCGAACGCGCCAGCTTCGAGAAGGCCCATGTGCCGTCCTTCGCCGAGGCAAAGGACATCATCCGCCCGAAAGCGTTGGCCGACGCGCGCGCCAAGGCGTTCAAGGCGCAGGTCGACAAGCAACGCGCCTTGGCGGCGGCCGAACTCGCCAAGGGCAAGCCCTTCGATGCGAAGCTCTTTACGGACGCGAACGTGTCCACCGCGATTACTTTCACGGCGTCGCATCAGGATCGCAGCTTCCCGAACGCCTCGACCGTTATCCCGCAGGCGATCAAGCTCGAGAAGGGACAGCTTTCCGAGTTCGTCGCCACGCCGATTGCCGGGCATGGCCTGCTCGTCTATGTGGAGGACCGTGTGCCGGGCGGCGACGCGACCCAGAAATGGGTGCGGACGCAACTGCGGTCGGAGCTGAACGGCGCGGCGTCTGTCTCGCGGTGGACGGATTGGTGCGCATGGAACCTGAAGCGGATGGGCTTCACGACTACGCCCGGGACGTCCGTCGAACCGCCGAGCGACGATGAAGGTTCTGTGGAAGAGAATTGATCCGGCGGCACAGTTGCCGTCATACGCCCATCCCGGTGACGCCGGGATGGACGTTCGTTCCATCGAAGAGTTGACGATTCCGCCCGGGGGCCGTGCGCTCGTGCACACGGGCCTCGTGATGCAGCTGCCGCCGGACGCCGAGGCCCAAGTCCGTCCGCGCTCGGGCCTTGCCCTAAAGCACGGCGTGACCGTGCTGAACGCGCCGGGTACGATCGACGCGGGCTATCGAGGGGAAGTGGGCGTCATCCTCGCCAACTTCGGCGACGTGCCGTTCGTGGTGGAGAAGGGCATGAAGGTCGCCCAGATCGTCGTGGCGCGCGTCGAACAGGCCGAGATCGAAGAAGTGCTGGAGACGGATGCCACGGCGCGCGGCGCGGGTGGGTTCGGTTCGACAGGGCTCTAGGCGATATGATACTGAAGATTGTACATTACGGTGACAAGGTCTTGCGGGAGAAGGCTCGTCCGGTCCCGGGGGTGACGCCTGCGCTCGTGAAGCTTGCCGAGGATATGGTCGAGACGATGTACAAGGCACGCGGCGTCGGTTTGGCGGCCGAGCAGGTGGGACGGCTGGAGTCCGTCTGCGTCATCGACGTGCCCGCCTCCTGCGAGGAGGATGACGAGACGCGCGCCTTCAACGCGTCCGTCACGATGCCGCTCGTGATGTTCAACCCGATTGTCATCTCTACCGAAGGTTCGCAATGCGGCAAGGAGGGATGCCTGAGTTTCCCAAAGCTCGGCGGAACCGTCACGCGCCCCGGCCAGGTGACGTGCCAGTACGTCGATCTCCGCGGAATGCCCCAGATCATTACGGTGAAGGGTTTCCTGGCTCGTGCCGTCATGCACGAGACGGACCATCTGAACGGTGTGCTGTACGTGGATCATTTGAGTGCCGTCGAGAAGCTGGAGATGGCTGACAAGCTTCGCCGCATGGCCCAGAAGAACGGCGGCAGCATGTAGGGGCGTGGAATGACGGCTGTTGTTTCATTCTGCGCGTTGTGCCTGCTGCTTGTCTGCGGCAAGGCAATCCGCACGGCGATTCCTTTTTTGCGCAAGCTCTACCTGCCGTCCTCCATCGTGGGCGGCGCGCTCGGCCTGGCGCTCCTTTCGACTTGCGGCGATTGCATCCCCGAAACCTGGCACGGGGGTTGGAAGGCGATCCCCGGCTTCCTCATCAACATTGTCTTCGCGACGATGTTCATCGGCCAGAAGTTCCCGAAGATGGGAAAGGTGGGGCGGTCTGTCGTCGAGCAGCTGTGTTTCGGTCAGATCGTGGCGTGGGGGATGTACGTGGTGGGAATCGGCGTGACCGTGCTGGTGCTCACGCCGCTCTTCGGCGTGCCCCCCGTCTTCGGGAACCTGATCGAGATCGGCTTCGAGGGCGGGCATGGTACCGTGGGCGGCATGGTGGAGACCTTCGACGCGTTCGGCTGGTCGGCGGGCGCAGATCTTGGCTACACGGTGGCGACGATCGGCATGGTGCTGGGCATCACCGTGGGCATGGCGCTCGTCAACTGGGCCGTGCGGTGCGGGCACGTGGAGAACATTCGCTCGTTCGACGAGTTGAGCGAGGCCGAGCAACGCGGCTTCTATCCGAAGAACGCGCAACCGCCGGCCGGCAAGCAGACGGTTCTTTGCGACTCGATCGACTCCCTTGCCTGGCATCTGGCCGTTGTCGGCCTCGCGGTGCTGGTGGGCTATGGCATCAAGACGGCCCTTGTCGCCGTCGGCGCGTTCCTGCCGGACTCTGTCCGGGAGATGAAGATCATCGAGTCGATTCCGCTCTTCCCTCTTTGCATGGTGGGCGGACTCTGCATACAAGGGCTGCTCGTCCTCTGCCGTCTCGACGCACTTGTGGACCGCGGCCAGATCAATCGCATCGGCGGCGCATCGCTCGACTTTCTGGTGGTTGCGGCCGTTGCGACGATTCGCCTTGACTTCATCGCTCGGTACTGGAAGCCGCTCGCGATCCTCGTCGTGGCTGGTCTCGCCTGGTCGCTCTTCGGCGCGTGTTGGTTGGCGCGGCGCATCTTTCGCGAGGACTGGTTCGAGCGTACGATCTGCGAGTTCGGGCAGTATACCGGCGTGACGGCGACCGGCCTGTTGCTGCTACGAACGGTCGATCCGGAGTCGAAGACCTCCGCCTCCACCGTGTTTGGCTGCAAGCAGCTCCTGCACGAGCCGGTGATGGGCGGCGGCGTGTGGACCGCAATGGCCGTGCCGCTCGTCTTCAAGCTGGGCCCTTGGCCGGTGATCTTCATCAGCTTGGCGGCGATCGTCCTCTGGTGCGGCGTCTGGGCTATTCTCGCACGTACAAGAAAGGCTGCGCCATGACGGGAACACGGAGGCCCTTGCCTCGGCTGGAGCTTCTGGAGGTGGGGGCGGACGCGGCCCGCGCGGCCCGTGCGAAGGCCGTCGCGGAAAAGGCTTGGCCGCCGACCTATTCCGGAATCATTCCTGCCGCCCAGATCCCCTACATGATCGACCGGATGTATTCGCCCGAGGCGATCCGTGCGGCGGCCGCCGAAAGAACGCCCTACTACCTCGTGCTGGCCGATGGCGTGGATGCGGGCGTCTGCTCCATCGACCTGCGGCCGGCGGCGGATGGCGCGGCGGAGCTGCACAAGATCTATCTGCTCCCCGAATGGTGGGGCCGCGGCATGGGGGCGTGGCTCCTCGCCGAGCTCTGCCGGCGCGCGAAGGAGGCTGGCGCGACGCGTGTCTGGCTGCGCGTCAACAAGCGAAACGTTCGTGCGCAGAAGGCCTATCGCGCGGCCGGCTTCGCGAATGTCCGCGCGCTTTGCACGGACATCGGCGGGGGGTTCGTCATGGACGACTTCATCTTCGAGCGGCGTATGCCGTAATCGTGACTTTTCGTCGTCTCGGCGGCGAATCGCGAAAACCGTTAATGACATGCCCCCTGATGCGACGAGTGAAACGTCGGGTTCGGTTTGCTCGTTTTTGAAATGAAAGTCTTTCAGTGGCGGATTGGAGACCTGGCTGGGCGAGATGCCCGGGTGAAATATGATATAATCATCGCCACATGAAAACATGGCTCAAGGCTTTGCGCGTCAACCAGTGGACGAAGAATGCCGTCGTGTTCGCGGCGTGGTTCTTCGCCGTGGCGGACGCGTCGCAGGCGGCGATGGCGCGCGGCTTGCGTCCGTTCCTGCTCGTCTGTGCGATGGCCTGCTCGTTCTCGCTCGTCTCGAGCGCCTTCTACCTGCTGAACGATGTCTCGGACTACGACGCGGACCGCCTTCATCCCGTAAAGCGCCTGCGGCCGATCGCCGCCGACCTCATCTCGAAGATCGACGCCGTGCGGGCGGCGCTGGCGCTCTTCGCCGTCGGGCTTCTCTTTCCTTGCTATCTTGTCCTGCGCCATCCGGACCGCACGTGGGGCTTCGCCGTTATCCTCGTCTACACGGTGATGCAGTGCGCCTACACGGGTTTCCTCAAGAAGATACCCTATGTGGACGTGATGGTGATCGCGGCCGGATTCGTCTTGCGCGCCGTGGCGGGCGCGGCGGCGATGGACGTGCGCATTTCCCCGTGGCTGCTCCTCTGCGCGTTCGCGCTTTCGCTTTTCCTCGCGCTCTGCAAACGCCGCCACGAGATGTCGGTGGCGATGGCCTCGCGCACGGCGCTCAAGAAGTACCATCCGCGCGTCCTGGACGCGCTGATCGGCCTTTCGGCGTTCGGTTCGCTCGGCATCTATGCGCAGTACACGCTGGCGGCCGACACGGTGGCGCGCTTCGGCACGCGCGCCCTCGCGTTCACCGCGATCTTCGTGGCCCTCGGCCTCGCCCGCTACGTTTGGCTGCTCTATGTCCGGGAGGACGTCGGCCGGCCGGAGCGAGTCCTGCTCACCGACAAGATTCTCTGGCTGATTCTCGTCGGCTACGGGCTGACGGCCCTCGGCGCGGTCCTTTCGACGCGGTGGTGACATGACAGGGCGGAACGCGACTTTCCTTGAACGCCTTGCTGCGCGGCGGCGGTTCGGCATGAGGCCGGGACTCGATACGATCCGTGCCGTGATGGCCGCGTTCGGCGATCCGCAGGACACGCTCCGCTGCATCCACGTGGCCGGCACGAACGGCAAGGGCGCGACCGCCGCCATGCTTGATTCGGTTCTTCGCGCCGCGGGCTACCGCGTGGCGCGCTATACGTCGCCGCACCTCGTCGTCCTCAACGAGCGGTTCTTCCTCGACGGCGCGCCTGTCCCGGACGACGCGCTTGGACCGGTGGCGGAAGAGGTGTTTGCCGTCATTGCGCGCCTTGAGCGCGAGCAGGGGTTGGAGGTGACGTTCTTCGAGGCGCTTACCGCAGTCGCGTTCGTCCTCTTCGCGCGGCGTCGACCGGAGGTGACCGTCCTTGAGACGGGGCTCGGCGGACGGCTCGACGCGACGAATGTCATCGCTTCCCCGCTCGTGAGCGTGATCACGCGTATCGGACTCGACCATTGCGACTGGCTGGGGGCTACCCACGCCGCCATCGCCACTGAAAAGGCTGGAATAATCAAGCCGGGGCGTCCGGTGGTCTGCGGCGCGATGCCGCCGGAAGCGTTGGACGCCATCCGCACGGTCGCCGCGCGCCAGGGCTCGCCGCTCGTCTGCGCCGCCCCTTGGACGCCGCCGCCCGGCTTCGCGCTCTTTGGCGCGTTCCAGGCGGAAAACGCCGCCACCGTGAAGGCGACGCTGGACGTCTTGAAAGGCGAAGGTTTCTCTATTTCAGACGCGGCGATCGCCGACGGACTTGCGCATGTCGTTTGGCCGGGGCGTTGCCAGCGCGTGACGCAGGACGGTGCGACGTATGTCGTCGACGGCGCGCACAACCCGGACGCCGCAACCGCACTTGCGCGTGTCTTGAGGGACGTGGGCTTCCGGCGCGTCGGCCTCGTGGCCGGCTTCTGCGGCGACAAGGACATCGCGGGACACCTGCAGACGCTCGCGCCGCTTGTCGCGCGCGCGTGGGCGGTGCCGATCCGGAACGACCGCTCGCTCGCGCCCGCCGCCGTGGCCGCGCACATGCGCGCGGCGGGCATCGCCGAAGCCGAGGCCTGCGCTACCGTGCCGGCGGGCTTGTCCGCCGCCGCCGCGTGGGCGCGCGCGACGGGAAACGTCGTGGTCGTGTGCGGCTCGCTTTTCCTCGCGGGCGAGGCACTCGTGGCCCTCGGAGCCTATCCGTGGCCCGTCCGCTCCGCCGACATGAACGAACTTCTGGCGGCGACTAAAGGTTGATTAGCCGCAAGGGGTTGTCATGGCCGATAGCGGTCAGTTCGCGCTCAGTGAGACCGATGCGGTCGGCCAGAAGCCGCATCATCTTGGCCATCGGCGTGGTGGCGCCCACGAGGCAGTTGCGGGCCGGGTTCCACAGGAGGCCGTCGGGTTCGAGCCGCGCGTGGACGCCGATGACATCGTACTCGCCCGGCGGCAGTCCGGCGGGATATTGCGCGTCGGAGACGGCAATCAGGCGGTCGAGCGGCACGGCGCGGCAGTAGACCTTGAGCATCGTGTCGGGGAGAT